>JAGRMV010000024.1 GCA_020441045.1 Deltaproteobacteria bacterium
CATCTTCATTGCGCAGCTGGGCCAAAATTTCTACACACGCATCGGTATTGATTACCTCCGGGCCTAATACAGATGAGGACACAACATCGGCAGCACTTCCAAAAACGCTACCACCTCCAGGTACTTCACAGTGAAAAAAAACGATACATAATAACAATATCCCTACAATTTTGGCCTTAAGTCGCATCACCAAGCAAGTATAACGCGCAATGGATCACAAGAAAAATTCTAAATACATCCTTTTATCATCTTGGATACCACGTCCAATCTGTCATCTTACCGATCTTCTCTCTTTCACAACCAAAATAGATATGATCCTATGCTCTTTTCAAGGTTTGCAAAGTAGGCTATTGTGACCGTATGAACAAATTTGTTGTATCTCTTGTACTCAGTTGCATTTGCATCGTCTGTTCTTCTCTGGCACAGGCGGATCCAGGCAATTATTCCTTGCGCGTATTGGCTGGCCCTAGTTTTAATATTTCAGATTTTGAAGACCAATTGAAAGTCGGAGGCGAGTTTTATTACGACCTTGGCTACAATATGAACGTCACCTTGCTCTCATTGGTCGGTGTCAACGATACTTTGCGGTTTCAATTACTGCCAGGCTTTAGCTACAACTACTTATATCTTGGGCCAGCGATCCTCCACGCACTTATCGGGGCAGGGTATGGTCGTTTAGGCAGTGAAAATACATTTGATTTGCGTTTTTCGACCGGCATCCGCTTGCCGCTTAGTGATAAGCTCGAAGCCTATAGTGATATCAATTATTTTATGTCCCCTGTGGGCACGCCTGGCACCCCACAAACCTTCGATTGGCTTTTAGGCGCTAGCTTTACCTTCTAGTTCTTAGAACCTAAAGAGTGCAGATAAAAAATAAGCGACTTATCTTCCAGATAGGTAGTCCTGGCTCTTAGATTGTGTTACTTTATTTACTATGTCTACCGCAGAATTTGCTAAGGCTTTAGATCGACTCAAAGATGCTTTAAAGCAACCAAAAAATGATTTTATCCGTGATTCTGTCATCCAGCGTTTTGAATTTACCGTTGAACTAGCTTGGAAAACAGCCAAAAAAATTCTTTTATCTTCTTCCAATTCGCCTCGTTCTATTATTCGAGAAATGGCGCAAGAAGATCTGATTACATCTCCGCAAATATGGTTTGCGTTGATCGAAGCTCGAAATTTATCCAGCCACACCTATAAAGAAGAGTTGGCGGAAAAGGTATACCAAACAGCACAAGATTCTATTGCCGAGTTTGAAAAGCTGCTGGAAAAACTCAATGCGTAACAATAATTTCGGCCTTACCCCAAGTGATTGGCGTTTAATTGACGATCTACTGATTCAACCGTTGAAAAAACATCTATGCAAACTTTGGGTTTTTGGATCTCGAGCAACAGGCAAGCACCAAACATTTTCTGATATCGATGTACTCTATCAACCAACCCAAGCGCTACCATCAGACCTAATCGCATCCATTCAAGAACAACTCGAAAACAGCAATTTATCGATCAAAGTTGATCTGGTTGCACGAGAAAATCTTGCGACCAGTTTTCGTGACCGCATAGAGAAAGAAAAAATTTTACTTTAAGTATGTTTATTGGTTCGCGATTGTACGCGTTCTTCTTTGCGTTTTTTGCCTTCTGCAAAACGCTGTTTTTCTTCTTCGGTTTCCAAAAGCAAGGGCGGCACTTCCACAGGTTTACAGTTTTGATCAATCGCGACAAAGGTCAAAAAAGCTTCCGTAGTCAAAAATTGATCACCGGTCAGCGGATCTTCGGCCGTCACCTGCACCTGAATCTCCATCGAGGTTCTCCCAGTGTAGTTGATATGCGCATCCAAAATCATCAAGTGTCCTACGCGTGCTGGCGCGTGAAAATCGACTCGATCGATCGAAGCGGTCACCACCGGCCGCCGAGCATGGCGAAGAGCGCATACCGCACCCGCAATATCGACCCATTCCATAACTTTACCACCAAACACTGTACCCAATGTATTGGTATAACCCGGCAGGACATGTTCAATTTTTTGAATTTTTGACTCTTTTGGCGATTTGGCTTTCATAACAAAAAACAATGTATGTTATTTTTTCTTCTGCGTCTACAGCCTGACCGATCTATATATGTTGTACAACCATTGAAAAAACCTGTAACGACATCATATGGACCTGTTTCAATCGCAAGATAGCGCCGCCAAACCGCTCGCGGATCGGATGCGGCCGCTTGATTTTGCCCAGGTCAAAGGTCAAGATCATTTAACGTCTGATGAGGGTATTTTAAATCGGATGATTGCAAGCAAGCAATGTCATCCTTTTATTCTATGGGGACCACCGGGCACCGGCAAAACCACTTTGGCAAAAATTTTTGCGGCCAAAGCCGGTTTTGAATTTTTTGTTTTTTCGGCGGTGATGTCATCGATGAAAGAAGTCAAATCGATCATGCAGCGCGCACAAAAAATCAAAACGGTTTCGGGTAAACCGACCATTGTCTTTATCGATGAAATTCATCGCTTCAACAAAGCCCAACAAGATGCTTTTCTGCCTTTTGTCGAACATGGCGATATTTTATTGATTGGCGCCACCACCGAAAACCCTTCGTTTGAGGTCCGTAGCGCCCTGCTTTCGCGTTTGCAGGTCTATACTTTACAGCCATTATCGCAGCAGCACATTGTCGAAGTTTTGCAATATGCCGTTGACAACGATGCTTGGATGCAAAAACAAAACCTTCACATTCCTGCAGATGTACTGACGTTGATCGCGCAAAAAAATCCTGGCGACGCTAGGGCCGCGCTTACCTTGCTGGAAACGGTGATTTCTGTAATTGATGACAAACAAATCACCGCCAAAGATGTACTTATGGTTATGCAAAAACCCGATGTGTATTATGACAAAGACGGTGAAGAGCACTACAATATCATTTCAGCGCTACACAAAAGCATGCGCAATAGCGACACCCAAGCCTCTTTATACTGGCTCGCCCGCATGCTTGAAGCCGGTGAAGACCCGCTGTATATCGCCAGACGTATGATTCGTTTTGCCTCAGAAGATGTTGGCATGGCCGATGCGCACGCACTGATTTTTGCCAATGCGGTCAAAGAAACCGTGCACTTTATCGGTTTGCCCGAGTGCAAACTCGCCCTAGCCCAACTTGCCGTCTATCTTGCCAACGCACCCAAGTCGAACGCGATTTATACAGCCTACAAAAAAATTCAAAAAGATATTGCCAATGGTGAAGTCTATCCTGTCCCCATGCAGATCCGTAATGCGCCAACAAATTTGATGAAAGAGTTAGGCTATGGTGACGGTTATCAATATGCCCACGACCAAGAAAACCAAATTGCCAATATGACTTGCCTGCCTGAAGAACTTCAAAACCGAACCTATTACCAACCCACCGAAGAAGGTTTTGAAAAAAAACTACAGGCCCAAATGCAATACTGGGCCCAAAGAAAAGCCAGCACCAAAAATTAATACCTTAAAAAAACACACCCGTTGCTACCAGCCTGGTTTTAGATGTTTTTCAATACTTGCGCAGCTGTTTGAAAAACATCTAAAACCAGGTCCAATCTACATTGATAAAGATGAACTCGCGCTTCACCCACTATTTATACAATTTTGCCGTATATATAGGACGCATCAAATTCTCCGGACTTAAAATTTTGTTTAATTTTTTTTCGGATAACAATTTTTTCTCCAGCACGAGCTCACGAATACTTTTGCCGGTCTTGGCCGCTTCTTTACCCAGCATGTCCCCCATGGCATGACCGATATATGGATCAAGATAGGTAATAATTCCGATCGATTGTAGCACCATATTTTTACTGTGCTCGGCATTGGCGGTAATGCCACTGATACACTTTTGGGTCAACGTCTGACATCCGCTACATAACAAATCGATCGATTCAAATAGCGCTTGCGCAATCACCGGCTCCATGACATTGAGTTGCAATTGTCCCGCTTCTGAAGCCAAGGTCACAGTTAAATCATTGCCAATGACTTTAAAACATATTTGATTGACCACTTCCGGAATCACAGGATTGACCTTTGCAGGCATGATCGAAGATCCTGCCTGCATTTGCGGTAAGTTGATTTCATTAAGACCGCACCGCGGTCCTGAGGACAACAGTCGCAAGTCATTGCATATTTTAGAGAGCTTCACTGCCATTGTCTTTAAAACCCCCGCAACCATGACATAATCGCCACAGTCTGAAGTGGCTTCGACCAAATTTTCTGATTGCACAAAACGAACGTTGGTTAATTTTGATAGATGATTGATCGCAACTTTTGAATATCCTGCCGGCGCATTGACGCCAGTACCAATGGCGGTGGCACCTAAGTTTACTTCCTGAATCATCTTGCGCGCTCGTTTGATGGTTTTCAGCTCTTCTTTTAGATTGGCCGACCAAGCTGAAAACTCATCTCCCAACGACATCGGCACGGCATCTTGCAACTGTGTTCGCCCCATCTTAAGCACCGATTGAAATTGCGTAGCCTTATGATCTAACGCAAGAGTAAGCTGAGTGACTTGCTTGAGCAGTTTTTGCAAATAATAATAAATCGCTACCCGAAACCCCGTCGGATAAACATCGTTGGTCGACTGACACTTATTGACATGATCATTTGGATGTAGAACTGTATAGCTGCCTTTGGCATGACCGTGCATTTCCAGTGCAACATTGGCTATAACTTCATTGGTATTCATATTCACCGACGTCCCGGCCCCACCTTGAAAAACATCGCTGGGAAAATCTTTGCGAAATTGATCGAGGTTTTGCAAAATATGATCACATGCTAACAAAATCATTTGGCACTTGTCTTTGGCAATGGTTCCCATATCCATATTGGCACTGGCACAGGCTTTTTTGGTCAGCACCATCCCTTTGATCAAAAGGGGCCAATCGCCTATCTTCGAGCCTGAAATCACAAAATTATCGATCGCTCTTTGCGTATGAATCCCATAGTACACATCCACAGGAATATCGAGCCCACCCAACAAATCTTCTTCTCTTCGCATCTGCATAAGATCACCTTTTTTACTAAAAGTCGATGGACTCTACAATAATGTTTTACTACTTGCCAGAACACGTTCAGGCTTGCTGATATGCTTTACAGTATGATATAGCGCTTCTTCCAAGGGGAAAATACATGATGTGGTTTTATTTAAAAAAGAATTTGTTTTGGAGTGTTTGCGCTTTGTGGTTTGTATGGGCAGGAGCCGCCCATGGATCGACTGGTAAGCCCGACACGCTTTTTAGAACGCTCGTGGATGCGGTTATTGCGGGAAATCTTGATCAAGTCAAGACGGCCGTGGCACAATTGCAAATCTATAACAAAACACAAGTCTATTCAGGATGTCAGAACTGTTTTACATTGCACAGCTCTATTGGCTTGACTTTCGATTCCCAGGACACGGTCAAGTCCTATCAAGATGGTGACATCGTTGAAATTAAGGAAAACCCTGAACAGCTGCCCGCACGCTATCAAGGCAAATCACCATTGATGATTGCTCTACAAACAGAAAAAAGTCGTCAGCAGTATATGGATGAATTTGGCGCATTAGATGGCTTTGTCAAAGCTGATCAAGCGACTGTCGCCGGTGACCCCTTTTATGCTATTTTTATGTATTTGCTTTCGCATGCGACTGCGCCCGGACAGATGAGTGATCAAGAGCGTGTTAACAGGGGGTTGTTTTTATTGGATCTGAACCAGGGTTTTACCGTGTTAGAACCCTGGCAGGAGAAGCAGTCTTATGTTGTAAGACGTGGCAGAACCTTGCTCATGCAAGCTTTAATTGCATCCAAGCATTCCAGACATTGTCATAGTGATGTTGAAAGCGCGCAAAGTAAAATACCAGGATTGATCCCGACCAAGTGTTCGGTATGGGAAAAACTTGCGGCCATGCGAGATCGTTACGTAAATGTAGATGGGCAAAAATTATATTTGATCGATCATTTTGATATCAATCAGGGCGACGCAGTCGGAAAAAACGTCTTGACGTATGCGATCACAACCAGCAATTGTCCAGCCAATCTTGATCCGATCAACTCCTTTTTTCGGTATTTTCTTACTACCATGTCCAGCCTAAAGCGCGATGGGGAAAATAGAGCGTTTATAGGTTATTACAAACCCAACTTTTATCTGGGAGATGTGCATGGCGACACCCCACTGATGTATTTTGTTGGGCAATGTATTCATACCTACAGTGAGTTGATGACAGAGTTTAGTCTCGAAAAAATCCAGCAATTTGCTGTTTCTAAAATAGCGTTGGGACTCAATCCATTTCAGAGAAATTTGAATGGGCTGGCATTGGAAGATTTTGTTTCCCACGACATTCCAAATCAAGGTCTCTTTACTCGTTCTCTTTTACAAAAGCTGATAGAAAATTTCAAAGATGATTTCTATAAAACCTTTCACAGTAAACAAGAAAATACGATTTCAAATATAACCAAGGAAATCGATCGCGCCAGTCGTACACTGAAAAAAGTAACAGAAGATGGCTTTTCTACACAAGGCTTGACCATAGATCGCCTTGAAAGCTATATCAAAAACTTACAAGCCGCTCAAAGTGGACTTGAGCTGGTTTTTGAAGATTAGAGCTAACCTGCAAAAAAGATCTTATTCAGTCCGGGGAGGCTTGTACGCACGTGACAAATGCCTATGCTTCTTTTATTGTTGAACAATCATGACTCCCAAAGAACTTGTGCTTGAATGGATCAAGCGATTTAACTGCGCGGATATTTCTGGTTTGGTGGCATTGTACGCAGAAAACGCGATCAATGATCAAGTTGTATTCGAAAAACCGATGCAAGGCCGACAAGCCATAGAGCAAATGTTTTTGATCGAATTTGGACGCGCACAGATGACATGCATTGCTGAGCACATTTTTGAAATACAAGATCACGCCATTTTACAATGGCGAGACCCAAATGGGCTGCGCGGTTGTGGTTTTTTTCATATCCAAAACGGTCTCATCCAACATCAAAAAGGATATTTTGACCAGCTCTCCTTTTTTCGTTTGCAAGGCTTGGACATTCCTGAGCAATATCTATCATAAAGTTACAATTTTCGGGCATCCATCATGTACCGCCTCTTAAAATATTCATTGGTTTGTGATTTGCGAACATGACCATAAAAATTCAGTCCATTGCCCCCGGAATTTCTTGGTGATCCATCCCAAAATTATTTTATAGCTATAATATGGTATTATTGTAAGCAGAAACAGGTTGTTATTAATATGTGTATCTACAAAAATGACAGCATGTTATTTTTCAATTGCATTAATTTACAGTAAAGGGTGAGGTCCAAACACACTCTGCAGGCTTGGGTCCTTTTCCGGTGTACGTGTTTTCAATTGAAAAGTAGGGGAATGGTCTTTGCCCACTACCTTGATAAACACCTGCATTAGAACTAATTTGAGTATTGTTACTGTAATTGTTCATATCATTATAATTGTAATACACATTTCCTGTTACACTTGTTGTGTTGTATGTATTTCCAAACACCTTACTGTTATTACTGTTTGATGAGGCCAGAAAAATATTGTCCTGTACCGTGATAAGACCTACATATGGCGCACTACCAGGTATATTGTAATTTTGACGATGAAGAACAAAGGGACTGCCAGTAACGAAAAGATTATTTTTCCACAAGAAATTTTGCACAGCACCTTTAGAATCATATCCTGTCACATCTTGATATGTCTCAAACACATTGTTCTTTACAGTTATATTTTTGATTTCATGATCATCTGGTATGTTAAATTCACCCAAAAATCTTGGAGGATTATCATTATTTCTAGCATCAAAATAATTGCACTCGACAATTGTATCACTAGAAGCCAATTCCATGGTTTTTCCTTGGAGTGTTTGAATAATATTACCACGAACATGAAATTGATATCCATAATCCAGTGGAACGCCGACATAATTTGAAGTCGCTGTCGAAGCTATTCGTTGGTTGTTAAATTCTAAAGAAAAATGTTGTCTCTTACTCCAGTTGTCATAAATCTTCACACCATCTGTTGGAATATGAAAAAATTCCAACGATATTGCTCCGTAGCTTGCTGCTTCTCCAGGTGTATCAAAAATATTTTCTTCGATTAGAATATTTTTCATCGCGACATTGGTCACTTCGTTGCCACTGGCCTTATGTGGGCGAAACTTCATGGCATATCCACCACGGTTATGGTCTATTTGTCCATTTCGAATCACAACATCTTCTATCCGACCCAAAAAATTGATGCCGCCTTCTGACCAACTACCTTCACCACCCGTTCTTTTTTTAGAACTGTCTTCAATGTAATAATCTTCGATCTGTATGTTTCTTACCGCAGCTGCTATGACAGTTTGCGAACCTGCTTGGTTGGCAAAATAAAACGCACTGAACCTAAACTTTCTTGCATGAACATTTTTGATATGAATCCCACCGACCCTTTGCGCATACAGACCGTACTCATTTCCCTGGGCAATATTGGTTCCATCACGACCATCCATCGTAAAATTGCTTAATGTAATATTTACTTCATCTTGATATGTACTTAACATTCCGTTTGTTTGATCTGATCTTGAAATGTTAAACATATCTCCCATACCTGTAGCTTGAATCATCACACCCGATTTGCTTTCCCCTTCGATACATGCATTTTCAGGCAACACATAAGGTCCGTTTTCAAAATAGGTACCGTTTTTCAAAAAAATATCTGTTTTTATTCCGTCCACCAGTGATAATGCATGGTGTAGTGTTTTACATGGTGCAGATAGTGAGCAGTTGTTGGAGTCATTGCCATTGTTGGCTATCACAATATCTTTATCCGGACATAACATACCATCATTCTCACTGTTTGCCTGTACTGTAATAGTCGCCATATTTGAATCATAAAAAACATTTTGGTTTTCATAGGCTCGTGCTTTGATTATATGTGATCCTGTTGAGTACCCTGTCCAAGTAAAACTATACGGTGCGGTGGAATCTGAATGCAGCATGGTATTTCCATCATAAAACTCTACTTTGGTTGCAACCATATTACTCACAACGGCTGACATGCCGATAGTACTATTGATTGTATATATTCCTCCGTCAAAGGGTGTTAGCAACGCCACTGAGGGAATTTGCGCTGCTTGAGTTACCATAAAATCTACTGCGTTTGAATCAAACGTCTCGCCATCGGTACTGTATGCTTTGGCAACAATACTATGCGTACCCACACTAGGAGAATTCATCGTAAAATCATATGGTGCGCTGTTCTCTGTATGAAATAAAACACCTTGATCATAAAATTCAACTTTGGTTGGCAGTATACTGCTTACATTTGCCGTCACTTGCACATTCTGTCCGCTCATATAATTGGCATTCATTGCAGGACTTGTAATAGAAACCATTGGATCATTGACAACATTGATTATTATATTTTGGGAATTTAATTCGTTGCCCTGTCCATCAAGTGCTTTTGCATAAATTATCTTATTTCCTGTAGTAGAGAATGTAATACTATTTGTGTATGGTGCAGTCGTATCCGTACCAACTAAATTGTTATCCATAAAAAATTGCACTTTTGTCCAATTGAAATTGCTAATGATTTCTGCCATTATCTGTGTACTTGAAGAAAGGTAAAAACTTTCATTGGTAGTGGGATTTGTGATGCTCAGTGTACCTGTGACTGGAACAGGAATTATCGAAATGTCTTTGCTCACTTGATGTGACTTGTTTGAAAAACTGGCTTGAGATACTTCAATGGTATAAATCGATGGTGGAACAGCACCTAAAACTTCAGAGTAGGTATATTGTGTTTGATGACACTCGATGGTTTTTGTTTCTGATAAAATCGGACTTGTAATTGTTATATCTGAACCTTCCTTTAAGCATTCACCACTGATGGTGAGCATCTGTCCTGGTTGAAGCTGTGTATTTGAGTTCATGGTCAAACTTGAATCATATATAGTCAATGAAAATTGATGTGGCATTAACTCTTCTTGCGTGTGAATGGCTGCATCGACATTCACCACATAGTTTCCTGCTTCAATCGTGTTCCAAGATACTGAAGTACCCATCTGATCTTCAAATAGCTGAAACGGGGCGATATCATCTTCGGTCAAAACTGTAACAGGACCTAAAACTTTGTATCTCACAAAACTGTGCTCCATACCTTCGACAGGAACCCAATGAAGATTTATGCCTTGGGCATAATCAAACAATTCAAAAGTTTGTCCTGAACTTATTGCTTCTAACTGACCTGATGCGATATCCTCTATATGCAATGTACCGGTAACTTGCGTAGAGGGTGCTTGATTTGCCTCAACTGGATCGTCCACTTGAATTTGAGATGTAGGAAGTTCTATACAAGAAGCAAGTAAAAAACTTATCGTCAATAGACCTAGCATAGTAATTTTTTGCTTTGACATGCTGTATACATAAGCAATGATCATACCAAATTAAAATATTGAAATTATTCAGTATTTTTTTGACTTATGTGCCAACGTTCAGCATTTTGTGTAATAAAATATGAAAAATTTGCGTAGTGCTGATCAAAAATCCATTATTGACACTGCTGGTCAAAATGCCGTATGTACATACCTTAAGTTGGGGGAAACATGAAAAATATTATTGTACTATGGGCTGCTATTTGGGGTCTTAGCATTTTGTCCTACAGTGGAAATTCGCGGGCCCAATCCATCAACCATTTGCTTGATGTGATCGAAGGTTTTGAAAATACTGCGCCATTCAAAAGCTCACTACAGTACCAAGACGTTATTGATCATGCTTGGATCAGTATCTACGCCGGATATTGTCAGAAAAAAAATGCAAACCAAGTATGCATATTGGAAAAAATCATTCCAAGTAAGCAGCTTATGCACAAAATGAATTTTTACTATGATCCAACCAAAAGTGCGTTGGAACCTCAAGTCATGAAATACAAAATGCGCGATCCCTTAGACCAATCTGTAATCAATGCCAACTTTCATTATGCGATTGATCAGGATATGCTACATATTTGGTTTGATCATCAGCCCGCTACTTTTTTAAGCACCGAAACTACGTGCAAAATGGAAAAGCAGTTTTCGTATTTGATTTGTAGAACTCCAGTCTATGCTGGATATGAAAACATATTGGTTCTTACAAGAGAAAATGTAACATTTACTTCCGATTGAGAAAGAAGGATAAAAAATTCAAAATTCAACCGAGTATCCCGGAATGCTTGCATTAGATGCAATTTTTATATTTAGATGCTTTTAATGAATTGATAGATTCATCCTCTTCTGGAGCCATTACCAAATGAAGCTTATGAAAACTTATTTTTATATCATTACCGTTATGAGTTTTTGGATTATAAAGTTTTCTAATATCATATTCTGGAATATTTTTACTAAGCTCTTCACGAATGATTTTAGTGAAGTATTTCAAATTTGATCTAATGTGGACATTGCTACAAAAAAAATTGTACCCATTTAAATGTTCTGCTTTAAAATCAAGTAATGCCTTAACATAACAAGATGAATGCGGATCTTCAGATTTTTTATAAACTTGTAGATCACATTGCAAAAAAAGATCATCAAAATATGGAACCATTTGTGTGCCAACAAAACTTGGAAATTCACCTTTGCCTTTGGAAGAAAGAATGCCACTAGGGTATCTCTTTGAGAGTGAATATAAATCCTGTAAAATTAATTTTATGTTTCCTAAATCATCTATTATATCGAGTTCCTGCATACTCTCATAAATCTTCGACAAATCATGTGACTTATATAATAATTCTCTTTTTGATTCTTTTAGTTTCAGTTTTTTATAATCAGAACAATTTTTTTCACAGTGGTATAAAGCTAATTGTTTAAAAGAGAATTCTATCGCGTAGGCAAATAGAATACTACCAGACCAAAAATTACCATTACTAATTAAAGTCCTACCAGTGACATAATGCTCATATCTACCATTTGTCCAAATTTGATGTGTTGTCCAACCATGCATATTTCTAGCATTCCCTTAAATTTCAAAATTCTACGCGCTAAATATCTTGACTATAACGTATAAGAATCACAACACAATGATACGTCCAAGAAATTAGTTATCAAAAAACAAGGCGATCTGCCTTGTCCTTTTTCCTCCCCATCTCCATCAAAGCAGCGAAATTGCGTGTATCTTGCATGGTTTGTTAGGTATGGCAATACTTGCGCAGCTGTTTGTCATACCCAACAAACCATGCTCGGAAACCAGTTCCTATTTCGGATGCAACAAAACAATCGCCAATGCCAAAAGCCCTTCATCCCGCCCCAAAGCCCCCATCTTTTCAGGCCGGGTCGCCTTGATGCTGATCTGATCGATGTTGATGTCTAACACTTTGGCCAAATTGTTTTGCATCTCAGGAATGTAGGGCGCCAGTTTTGGTTTTTCGGTCACAATGGTGGTATCAATATTGCCAATCACGTAGCCCTTTGCTTGGATGCGCGTATGAATGATCTGTAAAAACTCTACACTATCACGGCCTTGGTTAGCAGGATCGGTATCAGAAAATACATTGCCAATATCGCCCAAGGCAAGTGCCCCAAGCATGCCATCACATATGGCATGGATCAACGCATCGGCATCCGAATGCCCCTGCAAGCCATGGCTGTGAGGAATCTCGACACCGCCCAAGACCAGTCTCCCGCCTTCGACAAATGGATGCGTATCGATGCCCTGACCGATTCTCATATTCATTCCTTTTTCTGCTCCGTGATCATGGCAAGGTCCTCCGGATAGGTTACTTTGATATTGGTGGCTAAGCCCTGCACAACTTTTATTTTCCCGCCTGCATATTCCATCACTTGCGCATCATCGGTACTCTGCAAGTTTTCATGTTGCGCTTTTTCGTAAGCTTGCTTTAGTTTCGCATAAAAAAACACTTGCGGGGTTTGCATGGCCCATACATTCTCCCGGCTGATGGTTTTGACAATGGTATCACCTTGCACTTGTTTGATGGTGTCGCGCACTGGATGCGCAAGCACCGCACCATCAAACGGCGGTTGGCATGCTTGGATAACGTTTGCCAAGTCGGCTTGACTTAGCATGCAGCGCACACCATCATGCACCACAACCACATCGATATCCGCGCTACACTTTTGCAAGCCATGATATACCGAAGCTTGCCTTGTACTTCCTCCAATCGCCGTTTTGATTTGGGCGTGGCTGATTTGCTCAAAATGGGCTTCTGGTAACACAACGATGATTTCATCAATCATTGGAGCTTGCTGAAAAATTGCGATGGTTTTTTCTAAAATGGTGGTGCCATGCACAGGGATAAACTGTTTCGGAACGGACGCCTGCATGCGTAAGCCCGAACCTCCTGCAGTAATCACAGCAGCGATTTTCATAGATTAAAAATAAGCCTGAATTTTTTGTTCGATTTGATCTTCTTTTTCACCCTTGGCAATAGCAAGTTCTTTGACCAACAACGAGCGCGCTGTATCAAGCATTTTGCGCTCACCAAAGGAAAGGGTCTTGGTTTTTTTCAGTACATATAAATCGCGCATGACTTCGGCAATCTCATACACCGAACCAGTTTTGATTTTTTCCATGTACTCGCGATACCTGCGATTCCAGGTGGTGGTATCGATCACCACGTCTTGGTCTTCAAATATTTTAAAAACTTTCGACACTTGGCTGGTGGTAATGATTTCTCGAATACCCGCAGAGGTAAGCGCTGTTTTGGGAATCATCACTGTCATGTCACTATCTAAAATGCGCATGACATAAAAAGTTAGAATCGAACCCGAAATTTCTTTGTTTTCTACCCGCTCTATTTGGCCAACACCATGGGCTGGGTATACCGCAATATCACCTACCTTAAGTGAGGTTTTCACCGTCGAACGCATGATCGGTTTTTTCTTTTTGGTGTTTTTTTTGCGTGGAATGATACGTAAAGGTGATGATTCGGAGACGGTTTCGTTGATCGATGATTTTTTGGCTTTTTTGACGGCTTTTTTGGCAACTTTCTTGGCTGGCTTTTTGGCCGCTACTTTTTGCGAGGCTGCGCGGCGAATCCCACTCATCGCCTTTCGACGAGCGGCTTTTTTCTTGGCGGCTTTTTTGCCTATGGCTTTTTTGCCTGTTGTTTTCGTCGCTACCTTCTTTTTTGCTGTTTTAGAAGATGCCTTTTTGGTGCTGTTTTTTTTCTTTGTCGTCGCCATAGTTCCCAATGAAGTGCCTCTTATACCAGAAAACGAGCTTGACGTACACATCATAAAAACCCTACCCAAGCGATTTTCTCCGCTTTGATGCTGGGGAGTATTCAAGCTGGTTTTGTTCCATTTTTAAATAACCTATTGAAATAAAAGGATTATAGTTTTCCACACCTGTGGATAACTATATAGGGTGCCATATATGGCAACTTTTGGGCCAAGGCATCCTACCCTTTGTGCTAGATACAAGTCACATGAGATCATCTCCCATCCACACATTATATTGACGCGATGAATTATTTATGTTATTTTGTGGAACTACCAGGGGGAAATCTTATGAAAAAATATATCTACTTAAGCTGTATGATTTTTACAGCCTTTCTAACAACATCATCCTACGCTGAAACCAAGCAGACCAAAGCCAGCATTGATCATTGCAAAATCAATGCGATACATACAGGCGTCTATCAAGGGTTTACATGCGAGGGACATGACACTGTATTTACAGTGCATCCATCTGATACCGTTACCTTTGACCTGGTCAAAGAACTTGTCAATACGAATATTTCAGCCAGCGTCTTTTATGAAGAAGTGTGTAAGTTCAAACAAAAATATCCGATGGCATACGATTCTGACAAAACTTATGCGGACGTGAGTCATTGTGTAAAAACACTTATTGTGAACAGGTGGAAAACCATCGAATAAGATGGGCTTTATCCTACACAACAAACCTTTGGATTGAATGCTTGGTTGTAAGCGCTTGCAAATTGCCCAACGCGCATTGTGGATAGAATCAGGCGCTTACCGCATTTTTCTTATAACTCGTTGAAATATAAGCATAATACTATACACAGCTGTGGATAAGTTGCCATATATGGTACCATACATTTTATAGGTTTAGACCATCGACAAATTGCGCGGCAACATCGATCCCAGCCAGCTGGGAAATTTCTCGAAACCCGGTGGGGCTGGTGATATTGATCTCGGTGATTTTATCGCCAATCATGTCCAATCCAACCAAATCAATTTTATGCTCGGCAAAAAAAGGCGCCAATTGCTGGCAAATTTTTATTTGCGAATCACGCAAAGGCGCAACTTGCGCGCTGGCGCCAGCCGCCAAATTACCACGATGATCGTCTTTGGAAGGAATACGAACAAGTTGATGGGAGACCGGCTGACCAAAAAAAATCAAAATGCGCTGATCGCCCTGTTTGATCTCAGGTAGGTATTTTTGCGCAATCATGGTTTGGGTCTGACCATGGGTGATGGTTTCAAAAATAACTTGGCGATTGGCGTCGTCCTCATCGACCAAAAAAATACTGGCGCCACCCATTTGATTGAGCGGTTTGACCACGATTTTTTTATGCGCCTGCAAAAACGTATTGAGCTGCTCAATACGTTTGGTCATCAAGGTAGGGGGAATCAGCTCGGGAAACAAATGCAGTGAGGCCTTTTCATTTAATAAACGTAAAGCGTGCGGATGGTTGATCACTCGGGTTTTGGCAAGCTCCAAAATATGCGTCGCATGAATAAACTCCGCATCAAACGGCGGATCTTTACGCATCAGGATCAAGTCCAAATCCGACAGCGCGCATTCGCCGGCATTGACCACTTTATAAAAAGGCGTGCTATCTAACGCCAATTCGATTTGCTTACCTCGGCCAAAAGCTGCGCCGGTAAGTGCGTAAAGGTCTTGGGTCCGAAAAACCACCAGGTGATGTCCGCGTTTTTGCAGTTCTTGCATGATGGCCAAAGACGAATCTTTTTTGATGTTCAATGTATCCAACGGATCCAGAACAATGCCAATACGTTTGCTCGCCATGATCTTGCAAAAGGTATCAATTTTTTCTACAACCTTCTAACTATTTCTTTTTACTTCTGCACGCAAAGCTTTGTATACTTAAATGGTGTCCAGTGCCATTTCACCTGAATTTGCCAAGTTTGATCAAGATTTTTATGATCACATTGCTTTTTTTGATCAGCAAAAGTTTTTGTATCCGAGCAACTTTGATGACCAGAAGGTACGGTTTTTTGCTGCCCGGGAGCGCAGACAGTCTTATAACCCACATTTTACATACCTTGCACTTGGCGATCGTGAATTTGCACTCTTGGATTACCTAGAAAACCTAGAGATACCCGACCATTATTTTGGCAAACTCTATAGTCAAATCAAACAGCAAATCCTTTTGTGTTTTGACTTGGTGCAAAACAGGCAACCGCAAAGCCTGCGCAATATCGCACAAAAAAAATACGGCGTAGCTTCCTCAGAGCTGGTCCAAGAAGCGCAAGCCATTTTACGAAAATACCGCCGCCAACCGATCGAAGATGCCTACTTTGGCATCAAAGCGGTGACCCAGCAAATCCAAGAAAAACTCGTCGCTATGCAAATATCACACTGGCATATCGAAGAGGTGCAAAGCTATATTTGGCTTTGTCATGCGAATCTTACGACACAAAAACTACAGTTACCCTCTGGCCTTTTGATCAACCAAGCCTGGATTGATACCATCATCAAAAACGTCATCGAGGTCATTCTCTATCAAAATCAAAATGCACGGAAACAACCCTTGCGGATTTTCGAATTGGGGATGGATCGTTTTGAAGAGACCGGTCTTGGACTGATGATCGAACTGGCTCACCGCAATCATGTCATTGACGAGCTTACACTACGCCACCATGCTGGTGCGGTACTGGCATCTTATTTGGGACACCAGTTTTCTTTCTGGGACACCTATCTGCGCTTGAGCAATTTGTTTTCTCAAGAAACAGCTTTTACACTTACCGCCCAAGCCAAAATGGGACTGGAAGACACAACTGAAAAGGGCGGTATGCTACACACCCACCTGGCGCTGCAAGGATGGAAAAAAGTGCAGCCCCTGACCCAGCATGAACTCACATTATTGTATACCGGTCATGTTGGTATTGACCAGCTTCGACTTTTGGCAGAAGCGATCAAAGACCAAAGCATCCAAGCCCCGACCTGGCTGCCAGATATTTTAAAAAAAAGATGATGGGGTTTGTACATTTTTTCACGCTTGCTGGCCCCGATAGAACCACACCCCGCATAAAATAAGATTGACAACCTTTGCCAAATCGAGATAAACAAGGAACCCTATTTTTACAGTTTCCCCGGTAGCTCAGTCGGTAGAGCAAATGACTGTTAATCAT
>JAGRMV010000249.1 GCA_020441045.1 Deltaproteobacteria bacterium
TTAAATTTTTTTGTCAGTGTAAATTCTTTTCTATCTGAAAAATTTTTATCTCTTTTAATATTAAATGGTAAGTCTACTTTCATAGAATCATTACCACTTTCTAACAACCAACCAGAAGAATATCCTTGAATATCAACCGAACTATTCAATACACTCAATAGAAAATAGTATATAAAAATTGGAAAAACAAAAAATGAAGATCCAACGTAAATATACAAATTTAATTTACTACTCTTGTTTCTTATCACTAATTTTTTTCCTAATCATTTCACGTTTTAAAAAAAGGTGTCCATAAGCATAATTCGTAAAACACACAAATTTTGATGAAACTTCACGCATACCGACCCATCTTGTTGTATCGCACATAAAAGTCATGCCATATTTGGTATAGTCAAGACATCCCTCTTCCAATTGAAAGATCATATATCTTTTATTCTTGTTTTTATAGTGAGCAAAAGATTTACTTATCAGTGCGCTTTGAATTATTTCTCTTGGGATATTAAACGTATTTTCTAAAACGATAATGTAACAAACATCTAAAATGCCAATGATATTTATACCTTCACTGCCCGTTTCCAAAATAGAGATACCGACAAGATTATTATCTTTATATGCTGCAATATATTCCCTTCCTCTATCTAATCCAAATTTTTCAATTGAGTCATGCATATTTTTTAAATAAGGGTCCACATCAAAACCTAAAGCGTCATATTCAATTGGAGAATAGTGCATCTTTAAATACTTATTAATTGCTTTAAACTCATATTTGTTTGGATACTTCAATTCGACTTTGTCATTTTCTTCAAGAGAGAGGTGGTCGTTTTCAAGATCAACCTCGTATGTGACATAGGATCGTAAAAAATTTGCATTTGGATTTTTGTAACTTCTAACAAAACTAAAATAATTTTTTTGAAACCATTGATTACTTGCATCAGTAAAATTCAACATATAATCAGCACCACTTTTCACCAATATCGGAGGTGCAATTGAAAGCAAGTCTTGCGCGATGGTTGATTTAACCCCTGAACCAATAGCAAGGTGGTGAGGACACCATGTTTTAGGATAAATTTTATCAAGTTGCAAATGTCCTATTATTTCGTCATCCTTTCTCATCATAATTCTTTTTGAAATCGCTGAGCCAGAGTCCTCCAGCATTCTCCAAGTAATTTCGGTATCGTTTCTTACCTTTTCAAATCGTTCTTCTTTTTTAAAGTGAAGATACCCGCTGTGTTCAAATAAGTTCCATATTCTACTATGATCATTTTCGATGTATTTAAAATCCATCTGAGGATATCTTGCCTTTAAGATAAAATTATGCCAATTGGTCGTGTGTGGCTCTATGTTTGTAGAAAACTGCACACCTAAAACAAATGCTTTTTCTTGTTTATTCCAAAAATAATTTTTCACATATCCTTTACCTATAATCTCACCCACATCCTTGATTTCAACCGTTACTTCGTCAAAAGCCAAATTCTTCGGCAAAGGGAATTTTTCTTCAATATCAATAATTGAAATACCGTGCTCGGAATAATCAAAAACCTGGTCACTTTCAAATGTAATATCGAGATAGTTATTTTTTAAACGAACCAACACTTCATAGGGACGTTCTTTCTTTTTTACTCTATTTGTTTCTCTGCGTAATACTCTTTGAATTTTGGGGGCAAGTTTAATCTCAATTTTTGTATCATCTATTTTAAATATGTCTGTTCTAAACAAGTGGTACGTTTGAAATAACGTAAAGCAACAATAAGCAGGTCCCATGCCTATCTCCCCTTGTTTTTTTTCATAAATTTCTCCAATAATAGCTCCTGAATCTGTCATCTTTTCAGGGAAAAATGTTAAAATACCGTTGTTCTGTGTAATAAACAGCGGACACTCATAAGATTTAAACACTAAATCTTTGTATAGATTCATTACAACTTCTTGATCATCAACAATTTCCCAACTTGGGTCATTTTTTTTAAATAAATAAGATTGTTTTAAATTTATTGGAAGTGAAAAGCCCACCTGGATAATACCATCATCTTTTCGCTGTTGATAGACCAACTGCCCTTCGAATTTATGCTGAGGAAACTGCAAATGAGATTCAGTAAGAATAATTTTTTCGTTTTTAGTATATTCAACAGGCACATACAAGCCTACTCCACTGAACGAAAAATCTACCATTTTGACAGGGATCATCTCTCCCAGATAGTTCAGAGTAGTATCGACTGGGCGTGGCAGGTCGATACGCTTGATTTTGCGCTTATCGCCGCTAAGAATTTCTAAAAAAGGATGGTCCATGTTACATCGTCAATCGGTTGAATCTCAAATACCCCCAAAACCAATATCATGTGTATCACCACTATAAAAGCAATGTACCCTACTCTACCATTATAGTGCCATTTTGCAGGATTATTAACCTTTTATATGCGATTTTCGCTTTTTTTTTCATTCACATGCACAAAAT
>JAGRMV010000250.1 GCA_020441045.1 Deltaproteobacteria bacterium
TGCATTGAAACGAGCTCAGCGTAACCGGACCAATTTGACGATTTCACATAAACTCAATGAACAAATCAGTTTTTCGATGTGGTATCGTTTACAAATGACCAGCGATAACGGAACTTCTGAGTGGACGCCGACTCATCTTTGGTATGTGGAAACCGCATATAGTTTCTAAGAAATAGAAGGGTAAAGGGAGCAAAATTATGAAAAGAAGAATCACCACAGCAACATTGGTTATCACGACAATGTTTCTTATGAAATGTGCAAACATGGTCGGGGAAGGCGTAAACAAAGACCGGACGGGCAAACGAACCATCATCGGTGAAACCGGACTTTACCGTGGTACCGAGAACTGCCCCAATGGGGGGGTACTTACCCTGGCGTTAGAAAGCAATGCAGGTGTTGTGGAAGTGATTTCAAGAGGTGTGATATCATCTACGCCGATCGAAGATAACTACGATGTCTATGAGATTGCCAAGTTTCGTCATACCGGATTTGATCCGGATCATGATTATAGCAAAGTCAGCATTTCGCCAATATACAAAGACTTTACCATCATATTTTCAGGGCAAGAAGCTGCAAGTGCGGACGGTAAAACCATGCAAACCGTTGGCCTCAATGAGCCGTTTTCGATGGTCTTAAAGGGCAATGTATTAGAGTTGCCTGGTTCGAGCGAAGGGGTAAAAACCTCCTTTTCGCTCAGTGAAAGCAAAAAAATTGGCGACAACGGTGTTGCCAAAACGCTCAAGATCTCTGCAGATGGTAAAGATTTTCAAACTTTTCCTCTGCCAACTCCTATCTTGGGTGAAAAAGTCCCATCTTTTGGTATCGTCAGTGCAGTCGCCAAAGGAGCAATGACATTTAACATCGAACCTGCGACCGATGGCTCGATCTTATATGTGCAATGGAACAACCAAAAAAAGCACGAAAATGGTCAAACCTATGAAACTGTGATTCAGGAAATTCCTGCCGATGGTAAAATTGAAATTCCTGTGGAAGATACCGCTGCAGGTACCTACAAGCTATATGTGTCTCGCATTAAACTTGGAGAAGCCACTTTGGGTGATGCAAAAATTTGCGTCGATGCCGGAGCCACGGTTGTATCGCAACTCAAAGTAAGCGAAGAAGAATCAAAATAGAGATAAGCTAAGATTAATTTCTTGCCCTTGTGTCTAAAAATTTTGTACAATGAGCATGGAAGCAAAACGCCATGCTCATTCAGGTCCAAATGGTCCCTGAGGACCACCCTTTATCCATATCTTTTGCCATCCCCGCTGTCTTTCTGAATCACAATCTGCAAAGCGCTGTTGTCGATATGCCCCTGCTATTTGAGCATCCGATCAAATGCGATGTCAAATTGCGTAAGGTTTTTGACGATATTTTTGTCCAAGCTAAGATCACTGGCAGCACCTGCCCCCAGTGCGATCGCTGCTTAATGCCGTTTGATTTTGATATCAGTCAAGAAACCCAATTTACCTGTCAGCCGATCGTAGGCAATCATGAGGTCGATGAAGATGAGGATCTATACTATTTTCAGGGTCTAGAGCTCGATTTGGCGCCAATTTTGCGCGAAATTGTGCTCTTGGGGCTGCCGATGCAGTATATATGTGATCAGGCCTGCCAGGGGCTATGTAGTGATTGTGGAGAAAAACTCGATCAAGTAGGCACCTGCGGGCAATGTCAAAAAAATACAATTTTTCCACAAAAAACGCTGCGGGTGTGATATAAGCTCTCGATTATTACGCGCGAAATACGTATGCGCATAGAACATGACGGAGAAATCATTATGCCAGTTCCAAAGAAGAAAACTTCCAAGTCCAGACGTGACAAACGTCGTAGCCACCACGCACTAACGACTAAAGGTGTACACACATGCCCACAATGTGGATCAAACGTTCAGTTTCACCATGTTTGCCAGTCTTGTGGTTTTTATAAAGACAAAGAAGTTGTTGAAATTCCATTGGCTGTTTAAGTAGAGCAGCAAGAAGCCATGGCTGAAGAAAAACGTATTATTCTGATCACAGGTGCTTCCCGCGGCATTGGCAAAGCCATTGCCAGCTATTTGGCGGATCAGCAGCATCATATCATTGTCAACTACCGTAGCCAAAAAGAAGCTGCCCAGCAAGTTGTAGATCAGATCAATGCGCAAGGTGGTCATGCTTCGACGATGGGATTTGATGTCGCCGATACCGAGCAGGTCAATGCAGCCATTCAAACCATTGTCAAAGAATTCGGTGGCGTTGATGTATTGATCAACAATGCCGGGATTCCATTGGATGGACTTCTTATGCGCTATAAAGACGAGGACTTTGACCGGTCGATTGCAGTCAATTTAAAAGGAGCCTATCTTTGTAGCAAAGCGGTGCTCAAATCGATGATGAAACGTAAAAAAGACGGTCGTATCATCATGTTGTCTTCGGTTGTAGGACAAATGGGCAATGCCGGACAATCG
>JAGRMV010000251.1 GCA_020441045.1 Deltaproteobacteria bacterium
TTAAGCATCGGCCCCGAGGAAACAACCATCGTTGGCAAATCTACACTCGCTGCTCCCATAAGCTGCCCAGGTGTGGTTTTATCGCACCCTCCAAGTAAAACTACTCCATCGATCGGATTGCCGCGAAGGGACTCTTCAACATCCATCGATAATAAATTGCGAAACAACATGGCCGTAGGTCGCATTTGCGTTTCACCCAAAGACATTGCAGGAAATTCTAGTGGCAAACCTCCGGCTTCCCAAACACCTCGTTTGACCGCCTCGGCCAAATCACGAAGATGTATGTTACAAGGGGTTAACTCTGACCAAGTGTTACATATACCGATCACTGGCCGACCATCGAAAACATGATGCGGTAAACCCTGGTTTTTCATCCAACTACGATGAATGAACCCATCTTTATCCAGTTTTCCGTAAGATTTTTGACTACGTAATATTTTTTTGTTGCTGTCTGCCACCATTGTTCCATCGTATATAGTCCAATCCATGCTTCTTGCAAAGAGGATAAAAATCCCTTATTGGTGTGGCCTTACATATAAAATAGAAAAACCACCAATAGGAAAAATACCATGCCCAATGCCACCATCATCGATATCCAAAAACAAGACATCGTTGTCATTCCTACACAATGTCAACTCGGGGAAGGTATTCAGTGGAATATACAGGATCAAAAGCTGTACTGGACCGATATTCTCGGGCATAAAATGTACCGCTGTCGTATCGATGGATCAGAATTAGAAGAGATGTCTTTTGCTAAAAGACTGTGTTCATTTGCCTTCATCAAGCAGAGCGAGGCTATTTTCTGCGCTTTTGAAAGTCATTGTGCTGAAATATATTTTGGCACGGAAATCCAAGACAACATGATTCATATCGAGATGCCTGCTGGCGTAAGACTCAACGATGGAAGATGTGATCGGCAAGGCCGTTTTTGGGTTGGCTCAATGGGAGAAGGATCACTCACAAAAGATAGAGTTGGCGAGCTATATCTTATTAACAAAGGATCTTACCAAGCCATGCTTGGTAAGATCGGTATCTCCAACGGATTATCCTGGAGCATAGACGGAAAAACCATGTACTTTGCAGATTCCCTACTCGGGGAAATATATACGTATGCTTTCGATACAACTACAGGCCAAATCTCAGACAAAAACCTTTTTGCGCGTGTTCCTGATGGAGGTTCACCGGATGGAAGTGTCGTTGACCATCAAAACTATATCTGGAACGCGCAATGGGGCATTTCCAGAATCGCCCGTTACTCACCTGATGGCAAGGAAGATTGTGTCATTGCGCTACCTGTCTCGCAACCATCTTGTCTATGCTTCTGTGGCCCAGACCTTCAGCATGTTGCAGTGACCTCTGCCTGGGACGGACTACATCCAGATCGTGTAACGTCTTATGACGGTTCAGTGCTCATTTTCAAAACTGACTTTATGGGTTTGCCGGAAGAGCTATATTGCCTTAGATAAATTTTTTTGATGACTGCCAAAAAATGTTACATAGGCTCACGCCACCACCAAATCCAAAATCATTACGCCTGGATTTTCTGTCTACAATATATCATCTGAAATCGTGGAAAAAGCTGCAAACAGTTTTAAACGTTCTTTACTCGCCAATATTCACCTTTACAAATGGACTGGTCGATGTCGAACCGCCTTGTGTCTCAATGGTCTGGAATATAATTGAGCACGTACCTGCACCGGAACCATCTGCCAAATCAGCAGTAGCCAGGATAACCAACCAGTCCGTACTTGCATTCATATTCAACCCGATATCACTGGTATCGGTCGTGCTGGGACAGGTATCAGATCCAGAGTTAGCATGTCCACCAAAAGAATATCCTCCTGCTGCTGCAACAGAGCCATCCGAATTCACCACATATTCTGTGCCTGATTGATCCAGATACCCAGCATAAGCTATATAGCCAAAATAGCTTTTCTCACCAGATGGAAGCGGAGCGCCCATCGCTGTCCATGATGCATCTTGTTCAATAAGGCTGGCTGAACCCGTTGTAATGGTTGTGGGGTTTGGCTCCAAACTTCTGTATCTTAAGTTTGTAATAAAATACTCGCCTTGAGATTTCAAAATGGCAGATAGCAACTGATAGGACTCAGCAACCTTTGCGTTGTTTTTATATTTTGAAAAGTTAGAAAGCGAAATGCTCGCCAAAATACCAATAATGGTAACTACAATCATCAATTCAATCAGAGTAAAGCCTTTTGATACAACTTGTTGTTTTGTCATTATATCACTCACCTCTCCCGAGTCGCATATTCCCCATGGTAAAACATTCAACCGGATTATACAATGAACTGTGCTCCAAGAAAAATATAAAGCAATTTTAGTTGTCTACTTTATAACACCCTTTAAAAGCTATAAAACGTAAGCACTACGGCAAATACAAAACTTTAGTTCACCCCACCAGAACGGATCCTAGATCAAAAT
>JAGRMV010000252.1 GCA_020441045.1 Deltaproteobacteria bacterium
CATGGCATGGGCCTTGTTTTCAAGAAAGGAGCGTGCATGATAGTTTTCTAACAAGATGGTATGGGTTGTATAAATTGGTTGGCCACGTTCGGCTCTAGTTCTTTCGACTTGCCAAGGGATCTCAGTAGCATCAGCATTGGTATAAAAGACAATCGTGGTATTGGTTGTCTTTGACTGGTAATCGGACATCAAGTTACCTTTTAATTGTATTTTTGATGCAAGCGTTTTATCAAGCCAGTTTTCTTGGTAGAACGTTGTATGTAAAAAAGATACAAAAGCCCGTTCCGGGTCAAGATCGTTTTTGTCAAAATCATTCCAAGCATTTTCCCAACGCTTGGCTTGAGCTTGAATATCTTGTTTGAATATTTTTTCGATTGCATCTAGCTCGTTTACTTCAGTTTCTCGTGGAATGCCTGTGACCAGCTCCCAGCGTTGGCTGTTCATCACCTTTTGTTGCTGCAAAGTATAATTGGAAATCGAAAAGTCTTGATCTCCGTCTAAGAGCTTGCATAGGTAGCTCATATTAGCATGCTGAGCAACAAGTCGTTTCCCTTCGGGAGTATCTTGGAGTATCAAACCAGACTGATTGATCATTTTATCCATGGGGAGGATAATATCGCTATGTTCAGCATGGGCTTCAGGTACAATCTTGCATTGAAATGATGGATTATCAGGCGCATTTTGCGGTGCTTGACCTATGGGGACATCCCGATCAAAGTGCAAAGAATAGGTTGAGTGACTGTCCTTGCATACAAAAATAATTCTTGAACTGATTTCAGTGGCTTCACAAGCCATTGTACGGATATGATATTTTTCTTCATCTGTTTTCGCCCGAAGATCCATAGAATACAAACTGGCCAATACGAGAACAACGAGTGTTAGGCTCTGATGCAATTTCATAAAAACTCCAATCTAAGTACACAGTCATCAAGTAAGGACGGTACAAAAATGCGCTACAACCTTGTATGTAGGTGTTTGTTCAAGGGGTTTTTCTTGAATGATCGAGTGGCAAGATCATCAGAAGAAAAAATCGTTGTTCCCCCAGACAAACTTATTGTTGGGACGCAACGTAGCATAACAAGAATGGCATTACAATGGTGATCTAAGATCGTTCAAGCGACTTGGATTTCACAGGAATTTTTTCGCTTGGCTGTGGTAGTCTTTGAGATCTGGATTGTTGAGAATGGCTTGTAAGATGTTTTTGGCGCGGTCTTTTTCTTCGGTTTTTAGATAAGCCTTGGCCAAGAGCAAGTTCCTGCTTGCAACATAGGCTAAATCAACATTGCCTTGCAGTGAAAGTTGCTCAAGTTTTTTGATGGCAACATCGTATTTTTTGGTGCGGTAGTAAAAACTGGCTAGATAAAGTTGTTTTTCGATTTCTTGATCATTGCATTTTTGGATCATGTCGCGGGCGACTTGGGCCTCTTGGCTGGAGGGCCATTTATGTGTGATCATGGTGAAGGTTGTTTTGGCAGTTCGAATCAGATTGAGGTCTTTTTGATGGCTTTTGGGCGCCTGCTTGAATTGTGACATGCCAAGTTGAAGCCATACTTTGGCGATATCCTGATGCAGCGGATGCAAAGCAGTAAACTGATGGTATTCAATTTCGGCGTCGATGTATTCACGGGTAAAATAATAGCAATCGGCCAGACGCAGTTTGGCATCTTTGACATAGGGGCTTTCTGGAAAGCGGTTTTTGATTTCGAGAAAATAGTCCATGGCGGAAACATACTTGTTGCGCTGAAAGTAGTGCATGCCTTGTTGATACAATTTGGCATCATCTTGGATTTTGCTGGGTGCTTTGGTCTGGCACGAAAGCAGCAAGGCAAAAACGAGAAATAATACGGTTTTCTTCATGGGAATCAGCAGTTGACTATAAGGTTTTGTCGACCATGTCAAAATCTAGCTAGTTTTGACGTCGGGTAAGATATACAGCCAGGCAATATCATGCTAAAATAACACTGTAATTACATCTATATAGGAACTTTTATCAAAGGTAGACAAAGGTCAAATTACGTTGATGGATGCACAAACAAGGAAAAAACTGCCCCAAGAGCTGGGTGCCTTGGTGGTTTTTACCCAAGGCAGTGAAAAAGGGCGGCAGTTTCCATTGATATACATGCGAACGATCATGGGCAGGACCAAGGGTGATATTTTGGTGCGTGATCTGGCGGTATCTTCGAAGCATTTGGCCATTGATTATCGACGTGGTAAGTTTCATGTGCTGGACAATGAGAGCAAAAATGGCACATTTATCAATGAAAAGCGGGTGCTCGATCACCATGTTTTTATTGAACAAGACATTCGTATTGGTGATAGCTTGTTTCATATCGAACTTGATCAGGAAAGGGCACAAGCTTTGATCGAGC
>JAGRMV010000253.1 GCA_020441045.1 Deltaproteobacteria bacterium
TCATCAAGGATGCTACAAAAATCTTTCATACCAAGTCAACGAGCATTACAAGTGACGATATTGGAGATGCTGATCGTGTGTGGATTATTTCAAAATCCAGTGGGGGAAGTATCACCCTTGACCTAGATGATACCGATCTTGATCGAGTTGTGGTCACGCTTAGAGGGTCTTCCAATACACTGGATATTCAAAATGTAGGAAATATTGCAGATTTATGTGTTGATAAAATGACAGGCAATGACAATTATGTACATGTTTACGATAGT
This sequence comes from Deltaproteobacteria bacterium, assembly GCA_020441045.1. Lineage (GTDB taxonomy): Bacteria > Bdellovibrionota_G > JALEGL01 > JALEGL01 > JAGRMV01 > JAGRMV01. The sequence goes on from JAGRMV010000253.1 coordinate 267, forward strand.
GTCAAAAGTATTGGCAATGTAGATGTTGAAGTGACTGGTGGTGAAAATGCCATCGACATTGAAACAAAGATTACCAAAGCAATTTCATATGATGTGCGTGGAGATCAAGATTGCTTGTCTGTTTTGCCAGATACGCCAATTGGAGAGAAGGTTGAAAAAGGTCAAGGCAGTCTTTTTTATGACGATGGTCGTCTTTGTAAGTAAGGTTTTTTGGAAGTTATAGAAAATTACGTAAAAAATTATATGTTTTTGTTTACACGTGAGCTTTTACGTATTGTTTTTATTTCATTTTTTTATAAGTCGATTTACAATAGTACGGTTGAGGTTCGTTTATAACATTTTACCGCTCATTTGTTTCTTTACGTCCTTTCTGCACGTTTTTAACGCTTTTGCTTGGCAAGTCGACTCCATTTATGGCGATACAGCTTATTATGATGATACTCCCTCACTTCCAGCGGTCTATATCGGTTACAAGATTACCAATGATACCGGCTCTGCTGTCAATGATGTATGGGTCACTATTGATGACATTGCCGGAACCAATCTTACACAGCTTGCGGCCAATGAGAGTGGAGAATATCACATTGGGACAATGGCTAACAATGCTGTGGAGTATGTCTATTTTTATTTATTAACCTCAGGCGCCGCGACAGGTGAAACGCATAATATCAAAGTCTATGATGAAAAACCAACCGTCAGCAGTACGCCTGTGCATACTGAAGCTATTACCATGGACACAGAAGATACGCAGCAGACCAATACCAATAAGGTAACAGTCATTGCCAATGGTCCCAATCCGCCTTTTTTGGGGGGGATTTTGGAGATTCAAGTCACTGGATCAACAGGAAATATCAGTGCTTCTCAAATTCTGTATTACACGCCAGCTGTTGATGCTAGCTGGCCAGCTGATACCTTTCAGTTGATTGATGTTTCTATTGAATTTGATGATGGTATATCCGTGTATACCTACGACGATTATTTAAAAATTCCAAATTCACCGTCTATTCCTTTTTCATCGGCAGACTATGTAGCGACCTATCATTTTCAACTGATCAAAACCAATAATAGTACCACCACGGTGAATCCTTCGGCATACATTCATACGGGGCAAGTGAAACATACCGGATCTTATCCGACAACCATTCCACCCATCCCGTCTGTTTCCAACAACGTGACCCTGGCCAAATCAGTAGATCAGGCTTCCCTTCCTGGAACGGGGGGAACAGTGACCTATACTGTTGCGATTACCAATCCCAATGAAGATGATCTGATCAATGGTTATGAAGGTGATATTACGTTAGATTATATTCAAGATACACTACCAGCGGGCACAAGTTATGTTGCCAATTCATCATATTTTGGTCCACCTGGAGGTGAAGTATCCATTAGCGATCCTTTAACATCAGGTTCAACAATAACGTGGGCACAAACCTTTACTGTTCCTGAGGCAGTCAGTGCGATTATACCTACGACGTATAATTTGCTCTATGATGTAAGTATTCCAGGTACTGCAGGTACTTATACCAATTCGGTCATTGGCTTTATTGGTACAGAGCAAATTGATACTTCCACGGATACAGCTTCTTCTGATCCTGCGACCGTTACGGTAACTGTAGGTGCTACAGCCGGCTTTACGGTGACCGAAAGTGGTGGCAGCACCAGTTTGGGTGAGAATGCAGGTACCGATACCTTTACCGTTGTATTAGATGCGCAACCGACGTTGCCAGTTGTGATTAATGTCAGCTCAAGTGATACCGGCGCTGCTACTGTTTCTTCGTCTTCACTGACCTTTACCAGTGCAAACTGGAATACCCCGCAGACCATTACCGTGACCGGGGTCAACGATGCCGATCTTGCCAATGAATCGGTGACGATTACTTTGTCGGTTGATGATGTACTATCAGATGATGCCTATGACCCACTCGCAGATCAAACTGTAACGGCTTTGGTGATCGATGATGACAGTGCCGGTTTTACAGTTACCGAAAGTGGTGGCAGCACCAGTTTGGGTGAGAGTGGCGGTACGGACACCTTTACCGTTGTATTAGATGCGCAGCCAAGTAGTGATGTTGTGATCACGG
>JAGRMV010000254.1 GCA_020441045.1 Deltaproteobacteria bacterium
TTTTTTTGTAATACAACAGGGCTTGATCAAATTGATTCCAAGACTCATAAATACTGGCAATGATATAGTGTACGTTGGGCGCTTTTGTATGGTAGCTATAGGATTGAACAAAGGCTTCAAATAAAGCCAAGGCTGTTTCGTTTTTTTGAGCATTCCAGAGGTAGCGGCCTTCAGAATATAGAATCTCCGGTGGGAGTTTTTTGAGAGATTCTAAGATGGGATTTACATCCGTTTGATTGGCAAATTCGTTGCGTAAGAAAGTCCGTATGTTTTGAAGAGCTTTTTTATGGCTTTGTGTGTGAGGGTAGTAATGAAAAAGTTCTTGCCAGTGGGCCAAGGCTTGTTGTTTGTCTTTATTTTTTAAAGAGACTTGCGCTTGTTCAAGTATCGCTTGGGCTTGCTCCTCTTGCTGAACTTGCATTTCGGGGTCTTTTTCTGTTTGCATGGATGCTGGAATGATTTTTTTGATCTCTTGTATCGTTGAAAAATTTTGTTGAAGTTCATGATAAAAAAGTCTTTTGACATTCTCAGGCTGATTTTGTAGCCGTGTGTGTAAGTCAAGTAGAAGCTGACCCTTGGCCTTTGTAGATACTTTGGCTGCATGAAATGTTTCCATAGCCTGCATCACAAAATAAGGTGTGATATCGGCCGGCTCAGTTTTGCTGAGTTCGAGCAGTGTCAGGTGATCCAAAGTTGAAACCAATTCTTGATTCATGTCCGATGGTAATCGGTAAATTTGTGTCAATAATACGTTTTTGTATGCAGAGATAGCGCTTTGGGACTCATGTAAAGGCTCATCACTTTGGGTCCAAAAATACAAAATAAAGCAGTGCGCCATCGCAGATAAAGTGCTCCCAGGTTCAATTTGTTTGGCGTAATGAAAAGCGCTTTGAAAATTTTCTTCAATGGCAAAAAGGTAAGCTACGGTAAAAAGGTCTTGGTTGCTATAGGTGGGGTCGGCTTGTTTTTGAATAATAAAGTTGCGTAACTGTTTTACTTGGCTATCCCCTTTGCGAAGACTGGATAAATTCAAACGTAAATAACGTGATTTCTCAAAAAATGTAAAAAATGGGTCAGGCAAGGACTTTGCAATTGCTGTGTTATGCAGTAGAATGAGACTCGTACTTAGATAAATCAGTTGAAAAATGCGCTGTGGTAAGGATTTCATGTAAGTCCTATGGATATAGATAGATTATAGAGTAGAAAGGTAGCATAAAACCATGACAAAAAAAAATATTCAGGTCATTTTATCAATTTTTGCATTGACCTTGGCGAGTTTGGGAGGCTTGTATTACTTTTCAAAGCAATCTAAAAATAAATCAGCAGAGCAGCCGCAACCGGCGATCCCCAAACCCGTACAAACACCCGATACGATTTCAGATATTTCTTTTACCGATGAACAAGGTAGCAAAAAAATTACGGTTATGGGTTTGCGTGAGAAAACCTACCGCGTTCGTTTATTTGACACCGGCAATGGTTTTTCTGTCTTATTCCCAAATACAAATTCAGCGATCAAACCAGAATATTTGACCCCATTGCCATGGGTGCATGCAGTATCTTTTGAGCAAAAACAATTTAGAGGACAGCCCAGTGTAGAAATGACGGTTTCGACCGAAGATGGCGTAGCCATTTTTGATCAGTTTAAAGCAGGCGCTCTGGTGATAGGTTTACAAAATACCAAAGCACTCATGCCTAAAGTTGCAGAAAAACCCAAAACTGAGCCTGTCCAAAAGCAAGTTACACAGTCCAAACCGAAACCCAAAAAGGTTGCTCCTAAGCCAGTTCCTCAACCTAAACCGGTTCCTGAGCCAGAACCTATCGCAGAGATCACGGATGAAAAGATCGAACCATTGGTTGATGAAACCTTAGAGGTTGTTTCGGAAGATGATTTCCTGCCCATGGATGATTTTATTGATGATAATGCAGCAGTGTTGGATGATTTTAAGGCCAACACTCCGGCTGATGAGGAAGAGTTGAGTGTCATGGATCTTGAGACCAATTGGTCTTTAGGTGAAGGAACCATAGAGGATCAACCGGTAGCCGCGCTTCCTCAAAATGACGGTGTTTTTGATATGGGGCCAGCTGCACAAACCACAATGATAAAGGATATGATTGTGAATAAGCTGGCCAACGGAAGAACCTTAATTCGATTTAGTCGAGAAAAGACCGTGCCGTATAAGATTTTTAAGCAGCGCAATCCCTGGCGCCTCGTCGTCGATTTTAAAGATGCTGAGGGGGCTTTTGATGGGAGTGATGTGCAAAATATTGCAGGAACGGCTGTGCAAAAAGTTGAAACCAAAACCTTTCGAAGTCAAGATGGTGGGCTATTGC
>JAGRMV010000255.1 GCA_020441045.1 Deltaproteobacteria bacterium
CCAAACACAGCATTAAAAAGTATGCGTACCACCCAAATGAAAAAACTTTGTTTGATTCTGGGGGATCAACTCGATCATGCGATCACTTCTCTGCAGAAAATAGACCCACAGCATGACCTTATTCTGATGGCGGAGCTACAATCAGAAACGTCTTATGTCAAACATCATCAAAAAAAAATTCTTTTCTTATTTTCAGCCATGCGACATTTTGCCCTTGAGCTCAAAAAGAAAAACTATCAGGTTGTCTATGTTGATTATGAACACAACGAAAATCTTGGATCGTTTTTCCAGCAAGTCCAATGGCTACATAGCAAACATCACTTTGCAGAAATTCATATCACCAAACCTGGCGAATATCGGTTGCTCAAAGACTTTCAAACTTGGCAAAAAAAGCTAGGGACTTCAGTCATCCTACATGAAGACCATCGTTTTATCGCCAGTGCCGAAGATTTTCAACAATGGGCAAAAAACAAAAAAAGTTTGGTGATGGAGTTTTTTTACCGAGAAATGCGTAAAAAAACAGGTCTTCTCATGGACCAAGATAAACCGCTTGGTGGAAAATGGAACTTTGATCAACAAAATCGCAAAAAATGGAAAAAGGGGCTTACATTCCCCAAGAGGCCTATTTTTTCACCCGATGCCATTACGCAAGAGGTGATCACTCTGGTCAACAAACATTTTTCCGACCATATTGGAACCACAAATGATTTTGGTTATGCCGTCACTCGCACGGATGCACTTAAGGTTTTACAACACTTTATCCAGTATATTCTACCCAACTTTGGCGATCACCAAGACATCATGCAAACCGAAGAACCTTTTCTTTATCACTCGACACTGTCCTTATACATCAACGCTGGTTTACTTTCCCCGATCGAGGTTTGTAAACACGCTGAAAATGCTTTCTTACAAGCAAGCGTACCAATCAACGCAGCTGAAGGTTTTATTCGCCAAATCATCGGTTGGCGTGAATACATCCGCGGCGTGTACTGGCATTTCATGCCAGCATACAAAAACCGAAATACACTTCATGCCACCAAAGCATTGCCGCGCTTTTACTGGGATGCTCAGACAGATATGCAGTGTATGCATCAAAGCATTCAACAGACGATCATACATGGTTATGCTCATCATATTCAACGGTTGATGGTTACAGGGAATTTTGCCAACTTGGCCGGACTTTCAGTGCAGGAAGTATGTGACTGGTATCTTGCTGTCTATGTCGATGCATTTGAGTGGGTCGAACTACCGAACACTTTGGGCATGGCGCTTCATGCAGATCAGGCAACAGTAGGGACAAAACCCTATATTGCAAGTGGTGCATATATCAATCGCATGTCCAATTACTGCAAAACATGTCGGTTTGATATAAAACAAAAAAAAGGGGAAGACGCTTGCCCTTTCAACTACTTGTATTGGAATTACCTTATCAAACATAAAAAACATTTTGCCAAAAATCCCCGTATGGCCATGGCCTATCGTAATCTAGCACGTATGGATATTAAACTGCAGGAAGCACTGCAAAAACAAGCCGAACAGTTTTTGGATACTCTATAAATAGGAGATAAACTCAAAGGTCATCCTATTTGCAATGGTTGCACACAAAGCTTTTCATAGGTCACTTGTCCTTCTCGCATGACAGATTCATACAAGATAAGCCGATCGAGCAATAATTCTTGCTTCAGACAGGGTAGGTGTTCGACAATGTTTTCCAATGCTAATTGGCGAACGATCGAAATTTTTCCTTTATGGCGAGCAAACGTAAGGTGAGGACGCAAACCATCTGGTTCAATATATATCCCCTCTTTAATAAAATGCTGATTACATTTTTTAACAAGTCCGATCAGACTTGTATGAGAAAATTCAAGTGTCAATGCTCGAGGGCTAAACTTGCCTAACCAACTATAGTAAATGGGTGTGATCAAAACTTGTGGACAAATGAAGGTTTGTAGCTTTTCCATCAGTGACCTTACCTTTGCATCATCTGTCCAACCCATATACTTTAGTGTAAGGTGGTAGTTTGCAGGAGCAATAAAACGGATAGGATATTCTGCCAGTTGTAGTTTTATTTCTTCAAAATATAGATTGAGCGCATTGATAAATGCCTGCTTAACTGTAAACCCTAAAAATATTTTTTTTTGGCCCTTAGGCACGTTGACGTAAACCTATAAGAAGTAAGGTCAACCAAATCAAATGGGCAAGCAACACATGGGCAACCTGCAAATAACTGACATGATGAAAAAAAATATTCAATCCACCAAGAATAAGATTTGCCACCAACACAAACAATAATTGCATACAATAAACAGGCTCTTTCTGCCTGCCATACC
>JAGRMV010000256.1 GCA_020441045.1 Deltaproteobacteria bacterium
GTGATAGCCGATCCTACTACAGATACACCCTTCACGTTGTGCAAGTAAGGAAGGTTACAAGAACCAATTTCCTCATTTTCTTCATCTTGTTCAAAGAAAATGCAGTTTTTGCACTTTACTCGACCATTCATAGCTACCTCCTTTGATCTTAATTGCTACCCATATACTTTCTCTCCTTTCTCCCTGCCCATCATACTAGATCTACCATAGTTCTAGCTCTTTTTTTCTGGCACTGATCGCGCTTCTATACGCTTCATATTCCCTTACAGCGCCTTCGTACTCCATTTTCTTGCGATAAGCCTTTTTGTTTGACTCAGCAAGTTCAGTGATAAATTTTTTCCATTCAGGCGTCCCCATAACCCTAGATGTCAATTCTTTGTCGGATATTTTTTTGTCCTGACTTGGGCGAAGCTCTGCTTTCATCGCTTCAAGCATATATTCCTTCAAATCCTTGTTTTCGTCCTTTGTCCCAATAAATTCTGCATACTCGATACCAATCTTTGAAGCTCGATCAGATCTGATCAAAAGCTCCTTTTCGGTCAAATGTATGTAGTCATCGAAACGAGACATTAGAACGGCATATCCTCATCTTTTGGGGCTGGCACCTCATTCATTGTTGAAGTATCAAACGCCATCATGGTTTTTTGTTCTTCTTGTTTCTCAGGTGTTTTCCCATCGATGTACATAGAAAGATCCCAAGTTTGCAATTCATCAATCTTGGCTTCCATTTCAGGTGTCAGTTTGCCATCTGGATGTGGAACAACTACATACACAGTGTCGTCTTTGGTTGATCCTGATCTAGAAACGTTAAGAACACGATCCTGACCCCATTTTTTCAAGCAATCAACCACTGATTTTGCAACAGTTTTTGAACAATCAAAGACCTTCATTGTGAATGATCCATCTTTGTTCAATACCGCAACATTGAACTTGCACCGCGTGTTCCAACCTGGTTGCCCTGGATCAACTGACACGCTCTTTTTTAAGTTAAAATTGTTGTAATAAATCTTGTATTTACCAACGATTACACCATTAAAATCGTCGCCATCTTTGAGTTTGATTGCAACCCCATCGTTTGATGATTCAGTTTTTTGTGAAAGTTCTTCCATCTCGTCCGGTGATATTCTTTCCATTTTCTTTTCCTTTCTTTAATTTTAGCAAACTTTTTGCTGTCTCTTTTTTTCAAGTCTTGCGATTTTGATCAACTTTTCGTTATTGTTGATCTTAAACGCGGTTATTGATTCTTGCCGTCTATAGGCAACCGCAGTTGCAGCCATTCTATCTATATACTCAGGATCATATTCAAATTCTTCATATTGAACACGACCCTTTACCCAATCTGTCAGTTTCTTGTACAGTTTCACAGTTTCTCCTTTTCTAAATATTGCCCACAACACCGTTTTGATGGTTGTTTTCTTGTTCAACATCGTTGATACCAAAATCTTCAGGTTTTGGATCATCAACAATACCGTAATACGTCTTAAATGGGTTCTTCCAAGCAAGATCATATTCGCCTTGTTTTTCTAGGCCACGATAGATCCCAGGGTACAAACCTTGGTGATTAAACATCGCGCATAGAAATTGTTCGAACAAGAATTCGTGCTGTTTGTGGGTGTATAGTTTGAAATATTCTCCGTGTTTTCCGATATAAAGAATCGACGACCCACAATCATAATCAATCAAACCCATCTCAATAGCTGCCATTCTGTATGCAGCTACCTGGAACCCGTTTTTAAATGAAAACTTGCCAGACTTCCAATCACAAACAGTCAATTGCCCATCAATCACGCCAACATAGTCCATTGTTCCAGCATATCCATACTTCTTTGAGTAAACTGTCACCTCTGAATATTTTGGTTTTTGAATTGTGTGTCTTACTTCAGCCGCTAAGTAGTTACAAAAAGCGTTGTTTGCCTTTTCATTGACTTCTGGCAATTCAATTCCTTTTTGATGGTTTTCGATACATTGGTGCACTTGCGTTCCTGTGTCGCCTGCATTTTTCATCACTGCATCAAACTGACCCTTGCTTTGCATTTCAAGCATAAAGTTTTTAAAATCATCATCAACAAGGTGTGAAAGTGCGGTTGTGACAGAAATATACTTTTTCCCATCAATATCGTACCAACGATTACCGTTTATCTCGACCCTATTCCAATTCATTAACAACCCCCATGGTTAGCTTGAAGTCATCCACAGAAAGCCCTCGTGGTTCCAAAACGTTTTTAATGAGGTTGTTTTCGAATTTGCTTTTTGCCAACGCGCTCTTGATTTTGTCGTTTTCGTGGCGGTGAAT
>JAGRMV010000257.1 GCA_020441045.1 Deltaproteobacteria bacterium
CCTGCAGTCACATTTGTTTTCTAAATTTTTCGATATATTCTCGCAATATTTTAAAAAACTCTTGGAACTCATCATTTTTTCTTACAGGGGCGAGATTGGCGGGGGTGTTGGTTTTTATGGAGTGTTCTAATTCTTTTTGAATTCTTTGTATCGGTCCAGAAATACGTTGTGTGAGATACATAATCAAGAAAGCAAGCGCCATCGATTGCAGCACAATAATCATAAAGAGAAAAACAAACAAGCCTCGATCAAATTGCTGGACCATCTGAACAACATTATCATTCTGAATTTGTAAAATTTCACTTTTTTCCTTCTCAATAGTAAACATCCTATAGCCTAGAAAAGCTGACACGACCAAAGAAAGAACTAAAACGGCAATAATAAATCGAACTTGAAAAACATTGAATGCAAAGTTTATTTTATTTCTTCTTTTATGATCCATGCTTACTTCCGTTATTTTCCATTGACGCCAAAACATTACCTTCAGCATTTTGTTTAAAATACTCTTGATAAATCCATTGTGTTAATTGGGCTGGCTTGATTTTCCAATATTTTTCATTGACAATCACTACACCGACAGCAAGTTTTTTCCCAGAATTGGCATCTACTGCGTAAGAAACAAACCACTCATTTCTTCCACGGGGGTTTTTGCCATACAAAGAACCTGTCTTACCCCCTATTTCCAGATTTTTAAGTACTGGGTGATTGCGAGAACGTGAAAAAACTCTTCTCGCCGTTCCACTTGTTACTGTATTTTGCATCATGACGCGCATATCCTTCGCAATTTTTTTTGAAAAAGGATTTTTCCATACTTCAGGATGAGCTTGAAATATTACTCCCTCATCACTTCGAACGCGATCGACCAGCACCGGACGCATCATCATACCGTCTGTTACAGCACTAGCCGCAATCATTGCGCCATGTAAAGGACTTAAAGTAACATTACCAAAGCCAGCAGCCAATTTTGCAGTATCAACATCCGATGCTTGTTGCATTTTTTCAATTGAAACTTTGCTTATTTCTACGGGAAGATCAAAAGGAATTTTTTCGTTAAAACCAAAACGCTGCGCATAATTTTCTAAAACATGTTGATTCAGATACTTTGATCCTATTACACCAAATATGCCATTGGCCGACTTCGCAAACGCCTTCGATAAACTCATTGACGTACCCTGATAATTACTGTGCAGGTATTTTTTCCGTATTTTTCTCATATCTCCTGCATACTTAAAAACAGAGGAGGATGACTTTGTTGTTTCTTCCAAAAGGGCGCCAGCTGTCACAACTTTAAAAATAGATGCTGCGGGGAAAGTTGCCTGTAAGCTCAAAAGATTTTGCGATGGATCTTTTGCAGAATAAGAAGACAAGGCCAAAACTCGTCCTGTATCAGGCTCCATTACAGCTACACCAGCCCAATCAAGCTGATACTTATGAAGCTTATGATCAATAAACTTCTGCAAGTCTACACTGATACTTAAATCATACGTAAGGTCTACACCATTTTTCAATATTTTAACTTGATTGACTCCAGCCGTAATCACTTCCGTTGGAACGCCCTGATGCTGATAAACAAAAGAGCCAGGTGCACTTGAAACATGTGGTATTTGCATGGGGTTGAACCAATAAAACACCCCCAAAACACCTAATCCGACAACAAATGGAATTCTCCACCACTTTTGACTTTGCGGTTCACGTCCCAAAGATTTTTGGTAATCTTTCCAGCTCATTTTTCCTTCATAATTCAGTCCAATTAAACAATTGACCTTTGTTTCATGACCTTTTTAACGTCTGCTCAAGGAGATAGGAACTAGCATGCGCGAAAGCATTATGCTATAACCTCCCCATGGTTTTGTATTATTTCGAAGCTTGCCCATTTTGTCAAAAAGTATTGCACACGATTGACCAATTAAATATTTCAGATCAAATTGAATTTCGAGACACATTAAGTAACCCTGAATACCGAGATGCGTTGATTCAACTCAATGGTCATACACAAGTACCTTGCCTTGTGATCCAAAATGAGCCCATGCTTGAATCTGATATTATTGTACAATATCTTAAAGCTAATTTTGGATAATTTTATTGTAAAAACCTAAAGATTTCTAAAAAAGTACAAAAAATGAGCGCTTGCTATGATATCAGATTGATACAATTTGAATTGGAATTATTTTCTTTTTTCTTTTCCAATCCAAAAAACTTCGCGACTCATTTTTCTTGTTGCCTTGGGTCTATAAATTCTTACTTCTTGAAACATTTCTTTCATCATCGCATGGAATTCATCAAAACGAT
>JAGRMV010000258.1 GCA_020441045.1 Deltaproteobacteria bacterium
CCCCAAAATCTCTTGTAGGCTTGTTTGATACAAATATTATTTTACATTTCCTGATAACGCTTCGCGACTAGTTGTTAGGGATAAGTTCGAACATAAACCCACGACGTTTGCCCGGAGGAATGGTTTCCGATTTGCTGATGGGGTCATAGCCGGCTTTTTTAATTTTGATCTCTAATTTTTGGTTCGCATGCACCAAAAATGTTTCCAATGGTGTTACTCCTTTAAGCTGAGCTCCATTAATGAATACAGTTGCGCCTTCGGGTTTGCTTTTTATACTTAAATAAGCTGTGTCCGGCCCGGGCTCTTGAGGGAACAGCGTTTTTTGCAAAGAGGTGTCTTGTGACTTTGCTTCATTTTCGGTAAGAATAGGTTTAAATACGCGTTTGGCGACCGGTTTAGGAGCCTCTTCTTTGGGTTCCGCCGCATCTACGGTTTCTTTTTCTATACCATCCTTATTTTGCGCATTTTCTTGGTATTGATCTTCATAAGCGGTTTCTTTAGAGGTTCCAAGCAGTGGAATAGATCCTGTCGCAGCATAATAAGCGATACAAAACAATGAGACCAGTCCAATGATCAGCGTCGACATTAAATTTTTGTCTTTAACAACGCCTTTTAAACCTAGTTCTGGCACTTCGAAAGATAAATCCGGGGGATTGACGGCATCGCCTTCGGGCTGAATTCCTTGCGCATCGGTTGTTTTGGCTTGCGGTCTTGGAATTCCCCGTTGCTCATTGGCGTACGAGGGTGGTGGAGCTGTATCTGTTTGCACCGTTTGCTGTTTTTGGATTTTTACTTTTTCTTTGGTGACTTCTTCTTTTTGATAATCGTAGATTTGGTTGACTTCAGAAATTTCTAAAGGGCCATCAATAATACTTTTGGTCTGTACTTCGGCTGCAGGCGCAGCGTTTACTGGTTCCATAGAGGCAACTTCGATAACATTGGAGTAATCAAATAAGTCTTCAGCACTTACTTCAAGCGTAATGTCTTTAAATTGTGTTAACTTATGAAGGTGTGTTTTAACAGAAGAAGAGGGAAGGGTGATATCGCCAAGCATTTCTGACTGGGTTTGAACATCGTTGAGCTGCTTTAAAACTTCGGCAGTGATGGTACACTGTTGTGGATTGGCATGTTGGTATAAAAACTGTGCATCTTTAATCAGATTGGATTGTTTTCCTTCGATGACAACGATCTTGGTTTGCGTGATGTCGGAATCTATACATTTTTTCATAAAGTACATGGCTCCGTGACAAGCTCTTTGCACTTGAGGAAAAACAGCGATGATTTTACCGTCCGAGCCAAACTTCTTGCCACCTAATTTTTCAATGACTTGTATCAAGAAGGCTTCAAGTTTTGCATCAGCAATGGTAAAAAAAGCGTATAACCGAGTATCACTCATGAATTTCGTTATTTTATCATGATAATAAAGATTTGCGAAGTCTATGAGGTTTTGCTATTGATAGCACCCTAATGACTGCGAAAACGATATCAAAAGAAGAACTTAAACAACCTGATTCATTTCAGCGATTTTTTGACCGATTGGCGATATGGGCCAAGAAAAACGCGAAAAATTTATGGATTGGATTGATTGTATGTGGATTGGCGGTTACAGCTGTTTTGGTCCAAAATCAAAAAAATAAGCGTATGAATCAAGAAGCAGCCAATGCTTATATTAAAGTGATTGAAAGTCTGCCTCTAGATACAGAACAACCGTCCGAAGAAGCATGGAACAAGTTTGCAGATGCGACCGAAAATTATATTGATCAGTATAAAAGTTCGACGATGGCGCCATTGATGATGATGCATAGAGCAAAAGCTCTTTTGCATACAAAAAAATATGAAGAAGCAACCAAAGTTTATCAAAATGCGCAAACCAGGCTTGCCTTTCCATACAACCTTATGGCACAAGAGGGTGAAGCGCTGAGTTATCAATTCCAAGAAAAATATGATCAGAGTTTGTCCATATGGCAAAAACTTGTTGCAAAGGAAGATAACCCATTTAAAGATTATCATCTCTGGAATCTTGGCTTGAATTTAGAAAAAACAGGAAAGCCAGCTGATGCTATGCAAGTTTATGATCAGATCATTGCAGATTTTGCTGATTCCGCTTTTTTAGCTAAAGCCAAAATGCAAAAAACTCTTCTTGAAAAATAAAGGTCTATGAAACGACTTTTTATTACGATTGTAACGGTATGGACCTGGATAGCTGGGTTACATGTGTATGCTTTTGAGTATGTAGACCAAAAAAAGAGCTATGAAAACGACAAATACCTGAGTGTGCGTTTGGGC
>JAGRMV010000025.1 GCA_020441045.1 Deltaproteobacteria bacterium
GTATAGAGATTGATTTTTTGTTGAATATTGTTTTTATCATCGGTTTCTTTAGATAACTCTAAGGCTTTTTGGTAGGCCTGCAAGGCCTTATCTTTTTTGCCGATCTTGTCTAAGATATCACCATAGTGTGACCATATCACCCATTCATTTTTCACCGTTTGTAATGCGGTCTCGATCACCTGCAATGCTTGTTTGTATTTTTTTTGCTTATAGTACACCCAAGAAAGGCTATCTTGAATTTAACCATCGGTGGGTTTGATCTCCAGCGCTCGCACAACAAGCTGCTCTGCCTCATCTAATTTAACCCCTTGATCAGCATAGCTGTAACCTAAAAAATTCAAGGCACTGGCGGAAGCTGGATTAAACTCCAAAATTTTTCTTAAAGCTTCTTCCATCTCGACGTAGGCTTTTTCTTTTTCATATATTTCTGCCAGCAAAAGCAGCAGCGGTTCATCTTGCTCAAATTTGCGCGTGGCCTTGCGAAGAATTTTTTTGGCTTCCAGAGGATGCTTTTGTTCAAACTGATAGCGTGCAAAATGCAAACGAATTTCTGACGATTCAGGCTTTTTTTGCATACCTTGCTCAAAAACACTGACGATTTCTGCATGGGTTTGCAACTCACTTAATATCGAAGCGCGCGCCAAAATGGATTTTTCAAAAAACTCTGACTCCGGCTTGACCAAACCAAATATTTCCAGAGACTTCTGAGGTTTGCCGGTATAAAACAAGGACAGTGCGTAGTAATATAGGATCTGATCATTATCAGGGTATATACTTGCACACGATTCAAATGCTTGATTGCCTGCCGCAAACATTTTTTGTTGAATATAAAACAACCCGAGCTCGTAACAAAAATTGATATTTTGCTCAAAACGGTTGGCAAAATACTCTTCGTGTTTTTTGGCTGATTTGAACTGACCTTTTGCGATGTAGATTCGAATCAGCTGTGTTCGAACTTGGATATCGGTGGGCTGGAGTGCGACGATTTTTTCCAAGGTCGCAATTTTTTTGGCTTCTTGATCATGATATTCATACATCAAAACCAGCGCGCGATGGGCAAGCGAGAATTGATCATTGATTTGCACTGTTTTTTCAAAGAGGCGCTGCGCCTCTTGCAGACGTCCTTGTTCGGTCAGAATACGGGCTTGGTAATAATAAACCAGCTCATTCTGTGGATCTTCTTTTTCCATTTTCGCAAGCAGTTTGCGCGCGGCTACAAAGTCTTTGGCTTCAATCTGTAACGTCACCAATGAAAGTTGTGTACGAACTTTTTCTTGTGGGTCTGCTTCCATTTGTGGGTCCGCCAAAACATCTTTAAAGTCTTGTTTGCTATCGATGTAGTTGCCTTCGGTTGCATAGATTTTGGCACGTAGTAATTTTGCATAGAAATGCTGCGGTTCCTTTTCCAAAATCCGATCTATCACATCAAAAGATTCTCTAAAACGCATATGTCGGGCATGTTCAACGGCAATTCGGTATTCAATCGCTGTCGAAGATGCAATTTTATCGGCATGGTTGAAGTATTCTATGGCGTCGCCGTAAAAACCACGTAACACTGCATGTTCACCCAATAGATATTGGTAATATGCCTTTGATTTTTCACTCTGGGGGATAGAAACTTCTTGATGATCTTGAATCAATGTCGGTTCTTTGCCACAGCCAACAAAGAAAAAAATAAGCATCAAAACCAACCATCGTTTTTTCATATTCACCTCAATTCCACATCGCCCGCAAAAAAGATGCCCCATATATTGCCGCTGTTTCTGCCCGAAGCACATAAGGCGCGCAGCGCACGATCTGATAACCCGCATTTTGCATTGTATGTATTTCATCCTCTGAAAATCCCCCCTCAGGACCTATCATAACATGGAAAGAGAGAGATTTTTTATCTGCACATTCGGAGAGATGACTTGATGCTTCTTTCTCGTGCAGACAAATCTTTATATCAGCATCTTTGTGCGCATCCAAGCATCCTGACAAACTGTTATAAAAATCAACCTCGGGTAAATAAGGATTGCCACTCTGGCGCAGGGCCTCAACGCAGGTGGTTTCATATTTGGTTTTTTTCTTCTTATCCGTTTTGGCAACGCTGTGATCGCCATCAAAAAAAGTGATGCGCTGGACCCCAATTTCGGTTAATTTTTGTAAGACCCATGTGCTTTTATCACCTTTGAGTGCCCCTATGGATACTTGTATCGACGGTGAAAGTTTTGGCAACATTTGTTGGTTTATTTTTTTAAGCTTTACGGCCTTTGTTACTTTGTTTTGAATTTGGGTTTCAATGACTTGCCCCCGGCCATCTAAAACGGTCAGCCGATCACCTTCTTGCAATCGCAAAACCTGCGAGACAATTTTTGCATCCGCGCCCGTTACATCAATACAGTCGACATGCATATTGACATCAGGGATATACAAGCGATGAATTTGCGGCATACTTACGCCCAGTCCATCCTATCAAGAGACAACGCAGTTTCTTCCGTTTGCTTTGGCTTTGTACAAATTTTCATCGGCCCGCTGCAAGAGATCTTCTGCGGTCATCATTTGATCCAAGTGCAGCTGGGTCACACCTACACTGATCGTCACTGGAATTTTTTGTTCATCAAATACAATTTCCAGGGCTTCAATTTGTTTGCGTATTCGCTCTGCGATCATCACACCAAGTTCAAGAGTGGTGGTACGTAACATGATAATAAACTCTTCCCCACCATATCGGGCAAAGGCATCATAAACCCGTAACGCACTTGAGACGGCTTTGGATACTTTTTTCAAGACATAGTCTCCGGCTTGATGGCCATAGGTATCATTGATTTTTTTGAAATGATCCAAATCAAACAACACGCAGCATAATGGCTGTTGGTGGCGGAGGGCATAGTTGACCTCACGGTGAAATAAATCCATAAAATAACGACGATTATAAATCTGGGTCAGTGGATCTTTCATGGCCATTTCGCGCATGGACTCATGGTGATGCACATCAATCTCATCCTGATAGGAAAACTTAAGTAGAATATCGCCCATACGAATTTTATCACCATCACGCAAGACCATATTGCCTTTGGTCTGTACTCCATTGATGGTGGTGCCATTGGTCGAGCCCAAATCCATCAAGGTGACTTGTTCTGCATGGACCTCTATACGCGCATGCTGTCGGGAAACCCCATCTTCGATGATGGTAATTTGAGTATCGCGATCACGGCCAATGATGATCACCGGCTGATCCAGCTGAAAGACTTCCCCCACATACAAACCCTCAA
This sequence comes from Deltaproteobacteria bacterium, assembly GCA_020441045.1. Lineage (GTDB taxonomy): Bacteria > Bdellovibrionota_G > JALEGL01 > JALEGL01 > JAGRMV01 > JAGRMV01. The sequence goes on from JAGRMV010000025.1 coordinate 3,255, forward strand.
GTACGGTCAAGCATGGCTTTTTTTCGACTTTTTTGTCTTGTTCGACCGTCGTTTTGTGTTTGATAATCGTTTTTTCATTCATACCGCTGCCATTTTACAATGTTTTGCTGGCAAACTCTATCTTTGAATGTAAAATTGCCCTCTATGACAAAAACTGTTTACTATTTTTGCGCAAAATCCACATGGGACCTATAAAAAATGGTTACACCCGATTCACTGCGTTGTATTGGTCTGATGTCTGGCACCTCTGCCGATGGCATTGATGCTGTACTTGTGCGATTTACCCCATCACAAGCGCAGCCCTCTTATACGGTAGAAAATTTTCTGCATGTAGATTTTCCCATCGCCTATCGCGAACAAGCCGCGCAAGTAATTGAATCGCAAAATCTCAAAGAAGCCTTTATCCTCGGTCGGGATTTGGCCCAAGCTTATACCAGCGCCATTCATACACTGCTTGAATCGACTGCATTTGACACTGATGACATTGACTTTGTTGCGGTCTCTGGCCACACGCTACTGCATGTCCCACCTACCGAGCATCAAAATGGCTTTACCATCGATACCACAGATCTCTCGATGCTTGCGGCGCTGACCCATATTCCTGTTATTGGCAAGTTTCGCCAAAAAGACATGGCTCTAGGCGGACACGGCGCTCCCCTTGTTCCGATCGCGCATCGCTATCTTTTTGGCCAAACCTACCCCAATGCGATCATTCAGAACATGGGTGGCATCGGCAATTTGACGCTGCTTGAAAATGGCCAAGCCATGCTAGGGTTTGATACTGGACCAGGCAATACTTGGATGGATCAAACCATCAAATGGCACAGCCGTGGTGAAAAAAGGTATGATCCCGAAGGGCAGTACGCCCGTCGTGGCGATATCGACCATACCTTGGTCGAAGATTTACTTCGGCATCCGTTCTTCGATGCCACTCCACCCAAATCTACAGACATCAAGGACATTGGATATCCATATCTGCATCTTTTTAAAGAACGTTTGCTTGCGCATCGACTTGAAGATGCCTTGGCTACCGTGACTTTTGCCACTGCCAAAAGCGTTGCCCAAGCCTATGACCAATGGGTTTTTTCTTCTTATAACCCAACCCACGTCATCGTCTGTGGTGGTGGCGCGTTTAATCAAACGTTGCTCGCCATGCTCCAAGAACTTGTACCTGCCTTGGGCATTGAGACCAGCCAAGTACTCCATTTGCATCCAAGTTTGATTGAGACATTGTCTTTTGCCTATCTGGGAGTGCTTTGCTGGCAACAGCAGCCCAATGTTTTGTCGCGCTTGACAGGCAGTATTCAGGACAATATTGGTGGTGAAATCGCCTATGCCGGTAGTCTCTGATCTGCTAGCAGCGCAAGCATTGCTGCATTGACATAAAGCATTAAAACAAGCTATAGATGATCCATGCTAGGGCGGGATCATTTTTTGGGCGCATATGCTGCGTGGTTTTTTTGTATCGCTTGTTTTACGCCGCTTTGGGCACAATCTGCGCTACCCTTGGATGCCTCTTTTCGTGCGATCATTCTCAAGCATACGAATGTATCATGGACGGGTGAAAAAACGGTGACACCTCCTGCACAGCGTTTGTATAAAGATCTAGGAAAAGTCTGTTACGATGCACTGCATTCTTTTTACGCAGATAAAAAAAGCTTTGGTCCTACTTCCATGCCCGAAACCCATGCTTTTATGCAACGAACCGTGCAGCCACTTGAGCGCTATTTTCAAACGTCCCCATTTGGCAGCACCATGAATTATCATGCAACTAGCGGCTCACCCTACAACAATATATTCTATCATTATTTTTCCTTGCATGACGATGGGCCATTTCCGACCGAGATCCAAAACATGGCGACGATCATGCAAAGCCACGGCTTTACATTTGATAGTCAAGCACGCGCGCAAGATGAAAATGCCAAGCAAAGCTTTGAACAGATTTTATGGGAAAGTCGGACCAATGCAACAAGCTTTGGTGCGACGCTTGGTTACAATGCGCAAAATCATTACGGCGTATTATACGCCGCCTATGGTCCGTTTTCATCCAGCCAATATGGCGACACCTTATTAAGTATCGAATTTAAACAAGGTGCGACGATCATCGACCTTTCCAAACCACTGCTTGCATCTCAGCTTCTTCATAACATTGGTTCAGACCTGATATCCCATCATCAAAAGCTTAGTCAGCATTGTCAAAACAAATACCTCGTACTGCCTGTACTGGAAGACTTTGGTATTGATTTGATTCACTATGCGATCCATTCGGATTGGTTTAAGATTCTGCGCAGTGATCAAATTCAAGCTCTACTGATGCAAGATATGTCCGATGCAAACGCAATAGAAAAGCTACCTGCCATGGGGCGCGGGGAAGAGGTCAACCTCCACTTTAATCCAGACACGCCCTATCAATTTCGTAGTTTTTATCATTTTCAATGCAAAGAATAAATAACGATCATCGACAGATCTTACGCGCAACCACTGTCATAAAGCTCCTGCAGAATAAAATCCATCATCGCGGCATAGTCATTGTTCATGTATATTACTTTTTCAAAACGGCTTTCTAACTCACCCAAAAAATAGGCGTCAACATGTTCGCCTTGACCTAAAATAAAAATGTAATCAATGCCATTAGTAGAGCTTTCAATTTGGGCCAGCAGCTGTTTTTGATCCTTTTCGAGTTCATGTTTGTCCTTATAAACCTCTGGTTTTTCGTAATCAAATTGCTCTAGCATCATTTCAATGTTGTATTCAGGGGACTTTGGATCCATATCCAAATCATATTGTACTGGCGCAGGCGAGCCTGAATAGGCGCCATCTAAAATCAACACCAAAATATGCAGCGGCGCCATCGGTGATGATCCTGCATTCAACTCTTTGACCCCCCATGAAAGCCCTGCTTGCATATTGGTACTTTGATCTTTCAATTTTATACGCTGGAATTGTGCAATAGCACTGGTCATCATCGGATGCGAAGAAGTCATATTTTGGATGATGTGATAGCCACTGGTAAACACGCCAGCTGCCATTTGCACAGGGTACATGGCATTGTGCTCATTGACCTGGGCTTGCAAAGGAAGTCGATTGGCCGTGGCTTTAAAAGCAGCAATGCTATTTTGATTGGCATTGTCTCCCATGCTCCCCGAAAAATCGGCAACCATATTCAACCGAATCGGACGGGGGCAGTTTTGCGGTTTGTATGGATCTCTCGCCTGGATATAATTGGCATACTCACCAAAGTGCAGCGCCACCTCTGCATGGGCCGCATTTGTCATCAAAACCAACGATATTAATAGTAGTAATCTTATTCCCCTAATCATAAGTATGAATTATTATACTTGACGCCTGCGTGTCAACAGGAAACAGCCGTAAAAAAGACATTTTCAGCTATTTTTGATATATCTTTATCCATCATGCGGCTTACTGAATACGAAATCAGCAAAATTGTACATAAAGTGTTTACCACCTGGAAGGCTGAGAAGTTGATGACCCCTATCGCGTCTGAGGGTGAAATTTTGCTGCTTCTGGAAGATCTTTTACGCAAAAACATGCAAGCAGAAGATGCGCTCAATCTCGAAGTACAAAAAATGGTCGATGCATTGGTAGAACAAAGCCCCGAAGAAATTGATCAACATAAGATGTTTCAGTTGGTCAAAAAACAATTGATCAAAGAGCGAAAGTTGGTGATCTAATGCGTTTAAGTATCGATCGGATTTCTCATATTGCGCATCTATTTTGTGAACAGCCCGTGCAACAAGGTAAAATGTCGGTGACCGACACCGGGCGTATTTTGCAAAAAACCAAAGACATCATCACCACATTTTGCCAAATCGATGAACAAGTCGATCAAGTTGTACGAAAAAAACTAGCCTCCCATCACAACAACCCAATCCTAGAAGGCTCACCGGAATGGGATATTATGTACAAAAAATATTTTGAAGAAGAGCTGAATAAACGCTGGTAAAGTCTATATCTTGCTTTGGTTTGGCTTCTTTGAAGTTACTGTCCATAATTCTTTGCCATAAAAAAAGCGAAACGACCCGCGGCATTTAAAATGTAATCTGGGATCACATCGATATCCTCCACAGGTGGAATATACGTTTGTTTTTCTGTCTGCTGATTTTCTAATGCTGCATCATATTGATGAAATACAGCATGATTTAAACTGCGTACACTTTCCAAAGCATCTACAAGATCTTTATCGGCAATATTTGTCGATGTATTTTGCTGCGAGAGTTGACCAAAGTAGTAATTCAGTGCGCCCCTAGAAAAGGTAAATCTATATATGACGGAATCATTTTTGTCATATGGGTTTAGATCCTTAAAACCAATTTTTTTATCCATAAACGCAAAGATCACCGTATCTTCGGATGCTTCGATCAAAATAAGCCAAATCAATGGACTACTTGTATTTTTGTTTGCTGACTTATCGATAAATTCGTAAGGCATCCACTGCTCAGTTAATGGCATGGCTTCATTCTCACACAAATTATCTAAACGAGGCGCTTTTGAATATACCCCGACATGTTTTAAGTCGCGGATGTTTTCTTGGTTCATAAATTTATGAAACGGTGGCGAGAAATCAACCGTAAAAGCTTCACCTCCCACATAAACTTGAAGATAATAGTGATATCCCCACAGACCACCTTGGTCATGTCCAAACCAATATTCAACCCTGTAATCTAAATCGTCGAATCTTTTAAATAATGTTGAAGCAATTTCCGAGCATTGGTGTGCGTCTTCTCCGTTGCCTCTTATATCAATGACATTAAAATAACTCACAGATGGGTCAGCTTTACTGTTTCGAATCAAGCGCTTGAGCCCAAAGTTTTCTGGTGGGAAGGTTTGTTCAAGATGAATTTTTTTAAGCTCTGCAAAAAAATCTTCTTTGGTAGGCTCTTTCAAAAACGGCTTTGAGATGATACTGGCTTGCGCGTATGGCAATGCTAGATTCATCCATACGGCCATGGCCATCAAAACTACCATCATGCTATATCGAGCTTTTTCATTGACCCTAGACACCTTTACCTCCTACATGTTCTGTGCTGATGCTATAACATTTTGCAACAAGTCAAGCAACCCGCAGAAATAGATTGTAAGATATTGATCTATACATTGATTCATCCTTGTTTCAGCATGCTTATGACCCTTTCAGTTTGCTTATGCCGCAAATGCTATGGCATAAAAATGCAAAAAAATACCTTCTTGTAATCAAGGTACATATAATGATAGACCATATGTATCTCATAAATTTTGATTGGAGGGATCATCATGAAAAAACCATTATTTAAACTCATTGCGCATAGTGCTTTTTTAACTGTTTGTATTGCTGGTATTGCGACCTATGCGCAGGCTGAGGAAATCGATTTGGCCAGTGACACCATTGTACTGGGCGAAAGTATCTACGTTCCTGAGTGCTTTGAAGCCAATGCCGATGGATGCAGTAAGCATCGTATTCAGGTCAACTTAAAGAAAGAAAATGGTGATGCACTAGGTACATTTTGTTTTCTTCGTGTGATCAGATTTGACGACTGTCCTGATAATACCGTTCCATTTGGCGCAGTTGCGACAGACCCGGGTAGCCATTGGAAAGTCAATATGGATCAAGAGACATATTGCACATCGATTCCAGCGTGGGCAACGCTTACCAGATTAAAATCAAAGCAACTACCCACCCCAAAAAGAAAAATACCCGCAGTATATAAAGATTATTGATTTTTATACTGTCATTTTATCTACAAACCGGCCGAAGATACCTACGCTGATTCAGATCTGTACCATGGAAAGCACTAATCAAGCTCTAGTATATCGTTTGATGTTGTAAGCAGCCGCGCAATCTCGGTTGCCATGGGTCACTCATCGCCAATTTGGATCAATGCTGTTTTGGAATAATCTTTACCATCATAAGCGACCAAAGAAACGATGGTTGTACAATAATTATCACCCAAATTCACATTGACGGTTGCCATGGTCGAGACCCAATCATGGACACGTCCGGCATAGCTCGAAATTCTGGCAAATTCTACAGCCCCCAATTGCGCCGTTGTTACACTTCCAATGATACTGACTCCGGTAACCCCACAAATCGAAGAACTACGGTCTGTAATATAGAACAACGGATTGGACGCTTCTTGCCAACCTGGCCAGGGAAAACCAACTGGCCACGTCTCACCGCCACCATCAATATACTCCGAACCATCTTCATGTGTTTTGCCAATTCTTGTGATCAAACCATAGGGAACCATGGCATTTTGTGGTATCGGCCAACCTAGGGCTTCTAGTTTATCCAAATCGCCTGACAAGGTATCACTGGCAAAGGCTACCCGCCGCTCCGTATCTAGTGTATTGGTCCACTTTAAACTGGCCACCCGAAGAAATGTGCCATATTCAATATGAAATAATATTTCTGATTTATTAAAAACATCAACGCCCTGGTGCGCATCGGCAATGTAGGCTTTGCCTTTGAATTTATTATAGTTGGGAATAGCAACGACAGCCAGAATGCCAATGATTGCAACCGAAATCATCAGCTCGATCAGTGTAAAACCTGTTTTTTTCTGATGCACCCCTCCATTGTATCATATCTCAGGCCCAAACCTAGTTACAATATTTTCTCAAGTGCAAGACACAAAACAAACCTATTTTATACACATTGCAAGCAAGCTACGTTGAAAAGCAGCTGCCTTGATAAAAACCGGGGGATCAAAAGATGGAACTTTTGTCAGTACGTAATGCTAGATTCACCTTTTGTAACCAACTTTACATCGACAAAGTTTTGCGTAAAATATTTTTGCGCAGTCGTTTGAATATCTTCTCGTGTAACCGCAAGTAGCTGCTCGAGCTCTTGCTGATAATCTAACGTGGTTTGATACAGCTTGGCCTGATTGTAATAGTCAACATGGTTGCTGACTGGGTCCCATTCGATTTGCGCACTTCCGCGGATGTATTTTTGCATTCGGATGTAGACATCGCTTGGAATTTTTTGCTGGCAGATGTTTTGAATTTCTTGCTGTAAGACTTGATCAATTTCTGCCTCGGCCTGCATATCTGCAGCATAGCTGATCAACATACAGCCCGCATCGCGCAAAAATGAATTGCTGCAGTCAATATCATAAACCAACCCCAACTCTTCCCGAATACGTTCAAACAGTCTTCCACCGAGCGCATGCACCCAATACTGCCTGATCCATTCCAGTGCAAAACGATCCTGATGGGCCACTTCACACAGTGGAAACCCAAGGGCGCCATAGAGTTTATGAAAATCTGAAGGGATGCGCATCTGCTTTCTTGTTGGGGTAAATAATACTGCCTTATGTTCTTGCTTGGTATGGGCCCCAACAATATCGGTAAATAAATCTTCTAAAAATGATCGCAGCGCTTCTGGATCATGATCACCCACAATATTAAGATACCACTGTCCTCGCAACGCATCTGTATAAAAAACGCGCAAGTTTTCTGTTGTGGCTTGCAAAAGACTTGATGCGTCTCCCCAAGCATGATGGGCATAGGGATGATCTTCAAACATTTGTTTAAAAAAGGCCAGCGCTAAAACCTCTCCTGGATCGTTTTGCAATTTTGTAATCTCTTGCGTAATCACTTGCACTTCTTGGGCAAGTTTGTTGGACTCAAAAAGAGGATGGATCAACATGGCCTTGCACAGTGTCAATGCTTTTTGCCAATAGGCTTGCGGGACTTGAAACTCTAATCCCAGAAAGTGATTGCCCATGATCCCGTCATAGTCGATCTGATAGGTATACACCTGTTTTTGGATTTGCTCTTCATTATACTGACGACACCCACGGTCATACATCGAGGTAATCAAGTGGGTCCAACCTTTTTGACCTGGCGCTTCGGTTGCCTGACCAGATCCAACAATCAGATCAAAAGAAGTGATCTGCGCCTGTGGGGCATGCTCAAACACGACTTGCACGCCACTACTCAATGTCCACTGATGGAGCTGCATATTAGTCATCCTTGGCCTTCCAGTAGCCTAGCGCATAGGGTTTTTGCAAATATTTTTCAAAGACCGTTTGCAAATCATCCCGGGTTAATTTCTGCAAATCCTGGTAATACTGCTGCTGCTGATAAACATCGGCAAAAACAAGTCCGAAATAAACATTGAGTTTGGACCGTCCCCATGATGAATCCAGACTATACAGCACTTCTTTTTCCAGATCTTTTTTGGCCCACTTGATCATATCATCGGTGATCCAAGCAAAGTCTATGAGCATGTTTTCGATATGGGTCTGCACATCATCTACGCGGTCTTGAAATGGGACCAACTCTATACCGAAGTGACCGCCGCCGCGAGATATAAAAAGATGCGCCTGCACATGCGAAACCCACTGTTTATCCTGGCGCAAATCCTGAAATAAATGGCTATACTCACCTCCGCCAAGACAAGCACTCAATAATTCCAATGCCATCACATCTTGATGTAGCGTTGGCACCCCTGCAAATAAATAGGCCAATTTTCGCTGCTGGTGACCGCCCTGATAATCAAACCGGACCGGTGCAAATCGGCACGGCTGCAAAGGTGGCACGTCTTGCTGTTTCGATCCAAGAAACGGAATAACATATTGTGCAAGCCATTTGTCAACTTGTTCCCTTGATAAATTGCCACAAATGGACAGCACCATCTGACTTGGCTGATAATGACATGCATAAAAAGCTTGTAAACTTTCAGCCGTGACTGCTTCGATGTCAGCAGGTTGGCCCAATATAGGTAGTGCCAGGGTTTGGTTTTGATACACTTTTTGCCAAAATTTTTCTTCAAAAACAATCTCTGGTTGATCCAGGCCATCTGTATACTCTTCCAAAATGACTTTTTTTTCTTTACGGATTTGCACTTGATCAAAGACTGGTTCCAAAATGACTTGCTGAATCCATTCAAAGCCTTTTTCAGCATGTTCAATCGGCACAACACATTCATAGCCGGTATGATCATACGTGGTAAAGGCATTGCTATAACCACCGACTTCTTGCAAACTTTGCATCATCTCGACATTGTTTTTCTGATGACTGCCGGTGAACAACATATGCTCCAGGAAATGCGCCTGCCCATATTGACCAGGCAATTCATCACTGGACCCAACTTGAAACCAACAATTGATGCTTAACGTTTGAAAACGATTTGCAGGCTCAAAAAGAACAGTCAGTCCACTGTGATGTTTGATTTCTTCAATGTTACGCTGCATAGGGCGTAATGGACCTACTTGAATGTGATCCGTATGTAAAGTAACCTTTCTAAAAAGGGAGCAAACCTCCCCCGCTCAAAAGACAAACGAAATTTGTACCGCGTTAGGACATAAGCACATCTTTGCATGAAGGATGTGTTTATGATTTTCATGGTCTTGCATAGATTCCTAACGTATATCCCTTGCCATCATGTTTGGGGTGTATGTTCATATTCCATTTTGTGCCAAGAAATGTCCTTTTTGTGACTTTGCTGTCACCACACGCAAACAACCTGCAGTGATCGAATCCTACTTTGCAAAAACCATCCAGGAAATACATACCTGCGCCACAGATTGGGCGATGCATGAACAAATCGACACAATTTTCTTTGGCGGTGGGACGCCTTCCTTGGTTGCACCGCATTGTATCGATCAAATCTTGCATGCGTTACAAGAGCATTTTGCCTTTTCAGATGAGATCGAAATCACCCTGGAATGCAATCCTGAAGATGTCACCCAAGACAAGATCCAAGCCCTACAAAATATAGGCGTCAATCGATTTAGTTTAGGCGCGCAGCATTTTGAAGATGCTTTTTTACAAAAGCTCGGTCGAATTCATACGGCGCAAGAAGTTCATCAGGCCATTGAGGTTTTACAGCAATGCCAGGTCAACAATTGGAGTTTGGATTTGATCTTTGGCATTCCAGGTCAAACCTTGCAAAACTGGCAGCAGGTTTTGCAAAAAGCTGTCGCCTATGCTCCATTGCATATTTCCACGTATGAGCTGACCATTGAACCTGGTACGGTTTTTGGCAAACAACGTAAAAAAGGCATACTCCCAGCCTTTCCCGAAAACGATATGGCTTTGATGTTTGCTCATAGCAAAACATTTTTGCAAAGCCACCACTATCTCACCTATGAAACCTCCAACGCAGCCAAAGCAGGATATCTATCCAAGCACAACATGTCTTGTTGGCAGGGCGATGCCTACTGGGGTATTGGGGTATCAGCGCATTCTCGGATGATTGATGGTGATACCATCACCCGTATTGAAAACCCGCATACGTTTTCTGCTTATATGCAGCTACAAGATTTTCGCGACCCAAAACTACAAGCGCCGATCTCAGCCCAAGCCTTTGCCCAAGAATGCATCTGGACCGGCTTGCGTTTGAGTCAAGGCATCCCTACAAAACAATGGACACAATATCAGCAAGCGCTAGAAGCTGATTTTAAAGAAAAAGCCCAGCGTTTGTTTGACCAGGGTCTTCTTTGTAGCAACCAAGACTTTATTTATCTAGCACCGCACGCACAGATATATGCCGACACCATTGCGCTGGACTTGCTCTCTTAAAAAACATGCTCACTTTTTTATATTTTTATAGAAATGAGAAAAGCCGTTGCATTGGACCACAAAACTTGATAGCTAGCTGACATGATGATTAGGGAGATCAAAACAATACTACTACTATTATGCTGTTTCACGACGACCACAGTCTGGGCCCAAGCGCAGCCTTCGGATCAGGAAACATTTGAAGTCGATATTTTGAGCATTGCATTGAATATGCAAAAACGTGCTTTACCAGCCAATTTTTCGGAGTTTTCAGGCACATGGGAGCTGACCCATTCGATCAGTCGGGCGGATGATGATCAAAAGGATCTTATTTTTTCGCACCCGATGGACCAAACATCCTGGCGCCAAAGCACCTGGTATATTGTCGATTTTTCGCATCAGACGCTCCATCATTACGATTATAAACAATCCAATGCTGATCCGAATCAAATTGAAATCTTTCGGCTAAACACTTATGGCGGATTGCCCATGCTCAAAACGAGTATGAACCTCATTCCAAAAAAAACATCCGATACACAGGGTCTGATCAAAGTAGCCATCCCATCTCTTGCAGGTACTTATAGCAAGTCAAATGCGCATCCGAATCACGCTATCGAGCATACCATTGATAATCACTCAAAAGGCTCCTGCATTTTGTTTGGCAAAGGAAAACAATACATGCTCTGTCAATCACAGCCTAACCGCTGGGATCAAGCTACATGGTTCGACCCTAACCAATGGAAAATCGCCCCACAAAACTTCAAGGTTTTTCGAAAAATAAAACCCAAAACCAGTTTTTCATAAGCAATGGTTCTAGTTTTTCGAATAACATAATTAGATTGCTTATATATTTTGTCTATTTCTTAAGCAGTAATAAATTATTGTTTAGAACATCAACAGTCTAATACCTTTAAAGATTTGATACAAATTTACAGCCCATCACATAATTGTTGGAAAGAACCTGGATATATTTTATTTCCCTCCATGAGCAGCCCCCACTTGTTTTTCTCGTTTAATCCAGACTCTGCCACGAAAACTCCTGATGAAAACAAAATTTCAGGACGATACGTACAAATTCTAAAAATATCTGAAGGCGTAAGAACGAAACGAAAATGATACGCAAATGAATTTTCATTTGTTACTTGCTCATATGCATGCCATGGTTTTTCAGTAAGATAGTAATAACTTTCAGGTTTAAATTTATTTCCATATGCATTTGAATCATGGATCCAATAACGCCCTGCTCGATCATCCGGATCTCCTTTTGCATAACCAGCAATCAAGGTTGCATGAAGTCCAAACCTCGCATTGCCCCATCCATCTTCGTTCCAAATTGATGTTGTTATCATCGGGGGGATACCCAGGTCCACCCAGGCTTGCAAAAACTGCCAAAAAAACTTTTGTCCACGTACAAGTCCTGTAAGTTGATGCGGTTTAACCTCTACATAAAATGCGCGTAGATCTTTCAAGTATTGTTGATAGTATTTCGTTTCTTTTTCGCATGCAGATTTATTTTCTACTGAAAAATGTTTTTCACGAAATAATTTGAGTTCTGTTTCATTATAATTCTTTTTTTCGATTTCTTTACCCAAGACGCCGTCATGAAATGGATACGTCGACTCTTTACAACCTCCATGTTGCTTGGCAACCTTAACCAATTCTAATCCGACATCACCGGGTAAAAAATCGTTTACTGTTATACTGTTTTTGTTTTCCATGCTTTTATCAAGCCAGTATTTGACCGAAAAATCGACTTTTGTTCCAGTTTCTCGATAATAAGCCGATTCGATCAAGCCTTTTAGCGCAAACAATGTACACAAAGGAGTTGGAGATTGGTTGGGAAGATTTTTTGGAAATACATCCGCATATACAATATTCTTTTCATCCACGACTTTGGTTTTTGTAAAATAGTATTTACCTGCAAGCACCGATACAAGTTTAAAAAGTTCTTCTTTTTGGGTTTTATCCGGCTCTTGTTCGATCATATTCAAAACATATTCTGTCATTGCCCCTGAATCTTTTATAAGGTCTTGAATACGCTCATCATTCTGATATTTCTGCCAGAGTTTGATCAAATCAGAATTTTGTTGTGCACGTAATTTCGGGACAAGCAAAGGCGTAAACAAAATCACTAGACACATAAAAACAGCACGACGCATATACCCCCTTTTTTTTAATGCAGTGTATCATATTTGACCGCCCAATTCAACTTGAATATTGAATCGTCCTACATATAAAAACGTGCTTTCTACTACAAATATTTATCTGCTCATACCTGTACATTTTTCATGACTTAATTGCCGTATCCTTGCATTGACAACACTTGGACATCATCGATGTCGGTTGCATTGTCTTGCGAAGGTTGGCAAATCTTGATATGAGCTTGGCTTACAAAGCATCATGAAAAAAGAAAAAACAACACCTCAAATCGATATTGACCCAGAGATTTTGCAAGAAGCTGCTGCTGCAATACCATCTGAAGAGGTTGCGCCAAGTACAGACGCATCTATCGATGCCGCCAGCATAAGCACGACGGAACCTGAGGATGGTACTGCGGACAAGGAAACCCAACCTGATTATAAAGACCGCTTTATTCGCCTATCTGCCGATTTTGACAACTACCGTAAGCGTATCTTAAAAGAAAAGACCGACTACATCAAATACGGCAATGAGGCCTTGCTCAAAGAAATTTTGCCCATCCTAGATAATTTTGAACGCGCGCTTAGTGCCTCTTCGGAATCTGATGCGACATCGATTTTACAAGGGGTGGAGATGATTTTTGGGCAGCTGACCCAATCACTGGAAAAGTTTGGTCTTCACAGCGAAGTAACACAAGGGCAACCCTTTGACCCAAATCTACATGAAGCCATGTCCAATGTTGAAGATGACAGTGTTGCACCCAACACCGTCATTCAGGAGCATCAAAAACTCTATCGTTACCACGAAAAACTTTTGCGGCCAGCACTGGTGACTGTTTCTAAAGCCAAAGACGATTCCTCAGCGTCATAACCATCTAGAAAAATTGGTTTTACGACTTCTTTTTTTACCCAGAATAGAAAAAGCCGTTATAATAGATACCTTCATGTGGTTATGGTATGAGAAAGGTCAATCATGAGTAAAATTATCGGTATCGATTTGGGCACAATGAACTCTTGTGTCGCTGTGCTTGAACAAGGTGAGCCTGTCGTCATCCCTAACGCCGAAGGTTCAAGAACCACCCCTTCGATGGTAGCTTTTAATGATAATGGCGAGCGTCTGCTTGGT
>JAGRMV010000259.1 GCA_020441045.1 Deltaproteobacteria bacterium
GACTTTTGCTTTATAAACTTGTGCTTTGACACTGGCATTGGGATAAACCATACATTTTGGGCCGAGCATGGTGCCAGGGTTAAGCACCGCATTGCATCCGGTCTGGACCGCATCCCCGACAATGGCGCCAAATTTACGTAAACCCGTATGATAGGTTTTATCTTCCACAGCCAGGCTGATTTCCGTGTTGGTGATTTTGAGATTGGAGATTTTGGTGCCGGCGCCTAGATTGACGTTGTTGCCAAGCACCGTGTCGCCAACATAAGCAAAATGTCCGGCTTTGGCACCATTAAGAAAAATAGAGCTTTTGACTTCTGTCGCATGGCCGATCACACAATCGGTTCCCGTGATCACCCCTCCCCGGATGTAGGCGCCATGCCGAACCACCGTTCCCTCACCAATCAGGGTTGGACCCGCGATATAGGCGCCAGACTCCACCACTACACCAGCCCTTAGCTCAATGGCCGCATCTTTGATAAATGCGCCCGCATGAACCTCAAAGGTTGGCAAATCACTTCTGGCACTTGTAAGTTTCTGCCAACCCGCTTCGGTTTGGCAGAAACGCTGGGTGTACTGCACAAGGCCATCTTGGGTTTCTATCAAATGCACATTGGGTTGCAAATGACAGTCGATCCACTGCTCCTTAAACTTGGATACCAAAACTGCCCACACCGGTTTGTCTGTTGGAAAAATCTCAGAAAACTCAAAATTTTCGACGGAAAAGTAATGCTCTACCCTTATGCTCATACCGTTGTCTACACAGAAAGCATCCTCGCGACAATTTTTTTATACTTTCTGACGCCCTTTATTTTGGGCATGACAAAAGCATGCGCAAAGGCAAATAGGACAGTTTTAGAAACAACCGATAAAAAAACAATCGTAAGACAAATATTGCATGGTCAAAAACGGACACACGTCGCTTGCATGAAACTCTATAGTCATTTAGTTTTATTTGATCCATATTTTATAGCAATGCGCGCCAGGATAGGGAAGTCATGTGAGAACTTGCGTAAGCTGTCAAATATGACTTCCCTATCCTGGCGCGGTCTTGAATAAAACCTCAATAACTCTAAAAGATATAAGCATCAAACAAGACTGAAATTTACTTTCCGATACAAAAGGTACTAAAAATATGATCATAGACATCTTCGTAGCCATCGTCTTTGCCGACCAAACGATTTAGGGCCTCGAAGGCTTGGCGAAATTCAAACGCAATAAACTCAGGCGAGTCTTGTTGCAGCAGCGCTTGTTTGCTTTGCAAAATTTGTGTCATCACAGTTTGTAAAAGTTCGCGTTGTCGATCATTGCTGATGCCACCACCACATTCAAGCAATTGTTGCTGATCAAGTTTTTCTGCAATTTTCGCAAAAAAACCGTCCACACCCAGACCTGTTTTACTACTCACAAAAAACGTTTCGGCAAAATCTGGATGAGGCTCGCTTGCACTTGCGTGTAAATCCATTTTATTGTAAATCAGTGCGCGTTTATCCCGCTCCACTTCCTGCAGGATCGACAAAAGATCAGGATCAATCGGCGCTTGCACATCACAAATCAAGCAAACCATATTGGCTTGTTTGATTTCGCGCATAGCACGGTCCATACCTTGGGCTTCAATGACATCATCGGTATTGCTGCGTAAACCGGCTGTATCGATCAGTGTAACCTTTCTTCCCCGAAGGTAAATACTTTCAGATATCGTATCGCGGGTGGTTCCAGCAATATCAGTCACAATGGCGCGATCAGATTGCAAAAGCTTATTAAAAAAAGAGGACTTTCCCGCATTGGGACGACCGATAAAACAAATACGATAGCCTTCTCGAACAGTTTCATTTTGCCTATAGGTTTGCAAAATTTTCTCAGCCTGCACTTGCAATTTTTCCATTTCGACAACACGCTGATCGATTCGGGACAACGGTAGCTCTTCATCGGGAAAATCAACATCCGCATCCAGTTCAGCTAAAATAGAGATGGCCGCATTTCTAAGCTGCGTAATATGTTCCGATAACTTTCCATCCAAGCGCTTACGCGCCAGCATGGCCTCGACTTCCGACTGCGCATGGATCAATTCACTGACCGCTTCGGCTTGGATCAAATCGATTTTTTCATGGATAAACGCGCGTTGGGTAAATTCACCCGGTCCAGCAAGTCTGGCACCTTTGGCCAGACAAAGCTCTACACATTGATTTAACGTATAGGGACTTCCATGGATTTGAATTTCAATCACATCTTCGCCGGTAAAGGAATGCGGAGATTTAAAATAAACTATATAGCCATCATCAACA
>JAGRMV010000260.1 GCA_020441045.1 Deltaproteobacteria bacterium
CTTTTGCACGGATGGCGATGGATGATGCGGAGACAGTTGCATTGATTGCCGGAGGCCATTCTTTTGGTAAAACCCACGGGGCTCATCCAGCTGGTAAATGTTTACAAGCTGACCCTGCAGGCTCTGCTATTGAAGAGCAGGGATTGGGTTGGAACAATAAATGTGGCAAAGGGCATTCTGAAGATACAGTGACAAGTGGGCTTGAAGGCGCGTGGACGGCGTCACCTACCAAATGGTCGATGCAGTATCTTGAAACTTTGTTTGCGTTTGACTGGGTCAAAACCAAAAGCCCAGCTGGCGCCATTCAATGGGTTCCTAGCAATAAAGGGACAGAGCAGCTGGTTGCAGACGCGCACGTCAAAGGTAAACGTGTAAAACCTGTGATGCTTACAACGGACGTGTCTTTAAAATTTGATCCAGCGTATGAGAAAATCTCAAAACAGTTTTTGGAAAATCCAAAAGAGTTTGAAAAAGCGTTTGCTCGTGCTTGGTTTAAACTTACCCATCGGGATATGGGACCTCGCGCCCGCTATGTCGGTAGTGATGTACCAAAAGAGGTTTTGACTTGGCAAGATCCAATCCCAGCGGTTACACACAAAACCATTGGCAAGAAAGATATTGCAAAATTAAAGAAACAAATCCTGGCAACAGATATAAGTGTTCCGGCTTTGGTGCGAACTGCCTGGTCTGCAGCATCTTCTTTCCGGGGAACAGACATGCGAGGCGGAGCCAATGGGGCAAGAGTAGCGTTGGCGCCACAAAAAAACTGGCCAGCCAATTCACCCAAAGAGCTATCGATGGTAATTGCCAAACTCAAAGATATCCAAAGTGATTTTAACCGTGGAAGTAAGAAGGTTTCTTTGGCTGATTTGATTGTGATTGCAGGTGCCGCGGCGATTGAAAAAGCAGCTGGCGACGCTGGGTACAAAATTACCGTGCCCGTCATACCAGGACGCGGGGATGCAACCCAAGCCCAAACAGATGTTGCGTCTTTTGCAGCATTGGAGCCAAAGGCGGATGGTTTTCGTAATTTTTATGATGCCAGTGCCATGTATACACCAACGTTTATGCTGATTGATAAAGCCAATATGCTTAACTTGACAGTGCCTGAAATGACTGTCTTGGTCGGTGGTCTAAGAGTATTGAACGCCAATACCGAAGGTCTTGCTCACGGTGTACTGACAGATGCACCTGGTAGACTCAGCAATGACTTCTTTGTTCATTTGCTAGATATGCGCACTCTGTGGACAAAGTCGGCAAAAGATCCAAGCGTGTATCAAGGTGTCGATCGTCAAACAGGTCAACAACGCTGGACAGCCACTCCAGTGGATCTTGCGTTTGGTTCGAGTTCAGAGCTACGTGCGATTGCAGAAGTTTATGCTGCAGATGATGGTCAACAAAAGTTTGTTGATGATTTTGTAACTGCTTGGACCAAGGTCATGCGATTGGATCGTTTTGATATCTAAACAACCATCGTGAACTATAATAGTATAGCCCTATCTATTGTACTTGTCTTTTTTGCCCCAACCATGGTTGGGGCAAAAACCTGGCAGGTGTACATGCTCAATCAGTCGGATCAGGGTGCGATGGTTTTTAAGCCTGCTTTTATCCAGGTTCAGCCTGGGGATCAGGTAGATTTTGTACCTGTCGATACGGGGCATAATACGCAATCGGTTGTTGTGCCAGAACAAGCCCAGCCTTGGCAAAGTAAAACAGACGAAAAAATCAGTATCAAACTGATACAAGAAGGGGTCTATGTTTACCAATGTAGCAACCATCAAATCATGGGCATGGTCGGTGTCATCCAAGTTGGTACACCAACAAATTTATCTAAGGCGCAGGCGTTTGCCAAACAATGGCAAGCCGAGGTTGTGATGAACAAACAGCGTCTAGACGATTATCTAAAAAAAATAAAATAGTATCTCGAGCTATATAAATACCCAGCTAGCTAGATCATTCAACAAAGGCAGCATGCTGGCGCAGTTGTTTAGGGATCAAGACTTGCATGGATATAAAGCAAAACTTATAGCGTTGGTCCACCTGATATAATGCCTGCATTGATATCATTGTGAAACGTAGTAAAGTTATCGTTAAACATAGTCCCGAGCTTCTTGGCGGTGCCCTTGTAATCCCCCTGGGTCCAGGTTTTTTCAGGGGTTAATAAAGCGTTGTCGACACCATCAATGTTGGTTGGTACTTCAAGTCCAAAGTTTGGCTCGATGGTGAAATCCGCATTTTCAAGTTCATTGTTTTGAATGGCATCGATGATT
>JAGRMV010000261.1 GCA_020441045.1 Deltaproteobacteria bacterium
CCAAAATCAATATTGTTGATACGCCAGGACATGCTGACTTTGGTGGTGAAGTTGAGCGTATTATGAATATGGTGGACGGAGCTGTTCTCTTGGTGGACGCTGCAGAAGGAGCGCTGCCACAAACTCGCTTTGTTCTTGAAAAAGCTTTGGCGCAAAACTTAAGAGTAATTTTAGTCGTCAATAAAGTGGATCGACCCGAAGTACGTGGCACCAGTCGTATACAGGAAGTGGTGAACGAGATTTTTGATTTGTTTATCGAACTTGGCGCAGATGAAAAACAAGCAGACTTTCCTATTTTATATGCATGTGGCCGCGATGGATGGTGCACGGCTAATGAAGATGAGGTAGACGCCTTGGTCGATGGTAGCCAGACAGGTGATCTTAAGCCACTTTTTGACCTTTTACTAAAAGAAGTGCCTGCTCCAAGTATCGAAGACCAAAATGGCTTTCAGATGCTCATTTCTAACTTGTCATATTCTGATTATTTGGGATCGCTGGCGATTGGCCGTGTATTAAGTGGCGTCGCTCAAAAAGGTATGCGTATGTTTCGCCACGGTATTGACGAGGATGAAAAACCCGTTGTCGATTCATTTCAAGTTTCACAAGTTTTTACATATGAAGGCTTGAAACAAGTTGAAATCAAAGAGCTGGTTGCTGGGGATATTGGTATCTTGGCAGGTACGGAGCAGTTTAAAATAGGTGATACCTTGGTAAGTAGTGATCATATTCCTGCTCGGCCGCGTATTTCTGTTGATAAACCGACGTTGGCAATGATTTTTTCAGTCAACACGTCGCCGTTTTCAGGTCAAGAAGGCGAAGCTGTGCAGTCACGCAAATTACGTGATCGATTGCTACGAGAGGTTCGGGAAAACGTGGCACTCCAGTTTGAAGACACAGATGTACCAGATCAATTCCGAGTGTTGGCTCGTGGAGAACTGCAGTGCGCAATCTTGATTGAGCAAATGCGCCGCGAAGGGCTCGAATTTATGGTGGCCAAACCAGAAGTGTTGATCAAGAAAGATGAAAGTGGCCAAAAGCTTGAACCCATTGAAACCTTGATCATGGATATCCCTGAAGAGTTTATGGGGGATGTATCGCAGCTTTTCCAAAAACGTAAAGGCATTATGCAGAGCTATGAGCCTGTCGGTGCTGATGGCGCAAAAAAACGTATTCGGCTTGTGTTTGATGTTCCCACCAAAGGCTTATTAGGCACCAGATCCAAGTTTTTGACCATGACCAAAGGTGAAGGCTTGATGAACTCTCATTTAAAAGGCTATGAACCTGTTCGAGGCGAGTTTTTACATCGACCTGTCGGCGCCCTTGTTGCTGATCGTGAGGGCAAAATGGTTGAGTATGCGATGCTGCATTTGGAAGACCAAGGGACGTTCTTTTTTGATCCTGGAACGAAGGTTTATGAAGGCATGGTCGTAGGGCAGAACAAACGTGAGAATGATTTGAACGTTAATGTATGTAAAGAAAAGAAACTCGACAATATGCGTGCCGCCCATGCTGAGATTTTAGTGCGACTTTCAGGCATACATAAGCAAACGCTTGAAGAAACGATTGAGTGGATTGATGATGATGAATGGATTGAGGTCACACCAGAAAATATCCGCGTGCGGAAAAGAGAACTTCGCCAAAACTTTCGAAGTGTGATTCGCGGAAGCAAAAAATAATATAATCGATGGCAAGTAGCCTATGCTGGTCTTTGATAAAAAGTCTAAAGACTGCAACGCCATTTTTATATATCTATCGTGAGTGCTCGTGTGGCAGTGTGGCCCCATCTGACTCTGTTTTTGGTTTCAACAAAATATGACTTTGTATGAGCGTGCAATCTTTGGTCGATATCGTTTTTTATAGGTTATGCTTGAAATTGCCATTATGCGAGGTAAAACGAAGTGATCTTAATATGAACAATAATAAAGATATGGAGTAGATATGCCGGTTTGGATGATGATCGTAGAGTGGTTGGCAAGAGCTGTGTTAGTGTTGTTAGTTGGATTATCAGTATGGTCGGTCAAAATTATGCTCGAAAGAAAAAAGTATTTTGCTGATATGCATGCGCTGGCAGATGACTTTTGGCAGAAAATGCCCACACAAGGGCGCAACAGTGAAAAAAACATAGAGCTGGCATTTGAGAACCTGATTGCAGAATCTAAACCAGAATTGTCACGCGGACTTGATGTTTTAGGTACACTTGGTAGTACCGCCCCGTTCATCGGCTTGCTAGGTACTGTCATGGGAATTATCAAAGCTTTTGGTGATTT
>JAGRMV010000262.1 GCA_020441045.1 Deltaproteobacteria bacterium
GAGAAATCACTCGAATCACCATTCTAGGAGATCCGGTTTCAAAAAAAGCATTAATCCTAAAACGACCTAAACCTTCTATTTCATAGGCCATATCACAGTCTTTATTTTTTTGTAGGCTTTGCCATTGGTCTTCGTTCATAATGGATTGGCAAATTTGTAAAATATTGTCTGCGGAGAGTCGGGGAATTTCTGCCGAGAGAGGTCTGAGCTTTCCGTGTTTTCGGATCACGGGCATGACGCCGTTTTTTAAATGAATATCGCTCGCGCGGTTTTTTACCGCAGCATGTAGGACTTGTTCGAAAAAAAGTTTTGCTTTTGAGAGGTTCTCCATACATTTCCACTATCGGAAGTTTCTTAAGAATTCTGAATAGATATAAATTTTTTCGGCAAAGATAGGACTGTGTTCCAAGAAGAAAGTCTGGAGATATTGACTTACACAAAACTTACACGATATGTTTAAGGGTATCTTGTAACCTCAGTTAGTAATATAAGAAACAGTATGAAGGACTTAAAAGGCAACAATGACAGCAGCGGTGAAAGTAATGGTGAAAGTAAAAGTAAGATCGATCATGAGGATCACACTCAAAATGAGCAGAAGCCGCGTTCAGCAAAGAAGAACAGTAGAGAAATGATAAAGCTAGAAGTAGTGACCAGCTTTTTTTACTTAGGAAAGTTCCCCAAAGGTCCAGGAACAATGGGGACGCTGGGAGCGATTCCTTTGGTTTACATCTTAGCCAGCTTTGGTTCTTTGGTCTATTTAAGCATAACCCTCGTTCTTAGTGTGATCGCCATCATGGCTTCCCAAAAATATGAAGAACTCTTTGCCGAACATGACTCTAAAGAAATTGTTATCGATGAAGTCGTTGGTTTTCTCGTGACGATGGCTCTGTTGCCCATGACTTGGCAGTCCTTTGTATTAGCTTTTGTATTATTTAGAGTTTTAGATATTTTAAAGCCTTTTCCAATTAATTGGATTGATCAAAAGATCAACGGAGGCGTGGGTGTTGTTGCCGATGATATAGTGGCGGGTATTATTGCAAATGTTTTTTTACATTTAGCCTATACCCACACAACATTGTTAGGGGTGCAATTTGTCGGTGGATAAAATGTTAAAGGAATCTGAACAGTGGATTCGTGAAATAGGACAAATTTTAATCGGGAAAGGTCACAAATTAGGTTTTGCCGAAAGTTGTACGGGCGGATTAATCGCAGCAACAGTAGCTTCTCAGGCTGGGGTATCGGCTTTTTTTTCTGGAGCGGTAGTGTCTTATGCTGGAGATGTGAAGAAAAAAGTATTAAAAGTTCCCGCTGAAGAAATTGAACAGTTTGGTGAAGTGAGTGAAGAAGTTGTAAAGAGCATGGCTTTAGGAGCAAGAGAGTCGTTGAATAGTGAATGGGTTGTTTCGGTTTCTGGAATTGCTGGTCCGACAGGGGGAACAAAAGAAAAGCCTGTGGGTACTGTTTGTTTTGGTTTTGTTGGCCCAAATTTTGTTGAGACACAGACAGAGCATTTTTTAGGAACTCGAATAGAGATCCAAAAACAAAGTATGATTTATGCATTAAAAGGTCTTTTGCAAAGACTTAAAAATTAAAAAATATAAGAATGAAAAGAAAATAAGGGAGATAAAATGGCAACACAAATAAACTCAGACAAAAGCAAGGCATTAGATTTAGCCATTGCCAATATTGAAAAGCAATTTGGTAAAGGCTCTATTATGAAATTTGGTGGAGATAAACTTTATGAGAACGTTCCTGTTTATAGCACAGGTTCTTTAAGCTTGGATATTGGATTGGGCATTGGTGGTCTTCCACAAGGAAGAATAGTTGAGATCTATGGACCAGAAAGTTCTGGTAAAACCACATTGGCTTTATCAACTATAGCCCAAGCACAAAGGAATGGAGCAACCGTTGCTTTTGTGGATGCGGAGCATGCCTTAGACATTACTTATGCAAAAAAATTAGGAGTAAATGTTGAAGAGATGTTGATTTCGCAACCAGATACAGGAGAACAGGCTCTTGAAATTACAGAAACATTAGTGCGTTCAGGGGCTATTAACGTATTGGTGGTAGACTCTGTGGCTGCTCTTACTCCTAGGGCTGAAATTGAAGGAGACATGGGAGATAGCCATATGGGGCTTCAAGCTCGTTTAATGTCTCAAGCCCTTAGAAAATTAACGGCAATTATTAATAGAAGCAATACCTTGGTGATTTTTATCAATC
>JAGRMV010000263.1 GCA_020441045.1 Deltaproteobacteria bacterium
TTTCGGTGCAATTCCCCGCAATCAAGAGTATTGAATTAGACAACGGCATCACCTTAAAACATATTCAACGTCAGTCGATCCCCGAATTTCGCGCTGATATTGTTTTTGAGGGTGGTGCGACGCTTGATCCTCAAGGCAAGGAAGGCCTTATGTCGATGACCATGGATCTGCTCAACGAAGGCACTCAAAAATACGATCTATTTGCTCTGGAAAACAAACTTTCATCGATGGCCTCTAGTCTATCCCCTTATATTGAGCACGCTTTTCACGGCCTTTATCTACAAACCCTAGAATCCAATGCGCCTGAAACACTGGCTGTCCTCAAAGACATACTTGTGCATCCCACCTTTGATGAAAAAGAATTTCAGCGTATCAAAAAGCAAACGCTAGAACAGCTCCAAAAACAGCAGGCAAAACCGGATTATATTGCCAGTGTTACCCTCAATAAAAAGCTTTGGGGAGATCACCATCCTCTGGCACATAACGTTTCAGGTGACCACGCTTCAGTTGAAGCGATCACCCTTGACGACTTAAAAAATGCGTACAGAAAACATATAAGGACCAATAAAATGACCATTTTCTCCATTGGTTCACAGCCAATCAAAGAAGTTGCTCAGATGATCAACACAACCTTTGCCAAGTGGTCCACCCAGATCTCTACTGTGCAACAGCCTTCAGTTCAGCTGCAACCAGCTATGATTTATCTCATCGACAAACCTGGCGCCGTTCAGACTACAATTCGAGGTGGGTTTATGATCAATCGCGCAAGTCCGGCTTTTAATCTCGATACCAAATTGGTCTTTGATGTCTTAAGTAACCAGTTCACTTCTAGATTAAATATGAATCTACGAGAAGATAAAGGCTGGTCCTATGGGATATGGTCGTATCTATCCGCATATGACACACAATCAGGCTATGTTTTTGGTGGCAACGTCCAAATTGACAAAACCACAGCGGCCCTGGCCGAAATTCAAGCAGAAATACAGGCCATCGTAGAGAAAAAGCCCATCACCGCCGTTGAGATTGACAAAGTCATCAACCAAAATCTCCTGACCATGGCAGGCAGTGGCGAGACCAATGGCCAGCTCTTAGGATTTGCCGCAACTCAATATCAGGCCGGATATGACGATAACTATATTCATACACTGCCCGATTTACTGCAAGCCACTGGACTGGTACAAGCTCGTGAAACAGCAAAAAAAGTGGTCCAGCCGGATCATATTGTATGGGTATTGGTAGGAGATCTGCAAAAAATAGAGCCCGCAATTCGCGCGCTGGGTATCGCACCTGTAGAAATTCTCAATGTACGTGGAGAAAAACAGCCAAAACCGTAAAAACTTGTAAAATCCCTATAAAGTACTTGATTAATACCCCCTAACTATGATTAGTAGGGGGGGGAAAGAATTTATCAATAGGGGTGAACAAAATGAAAAAAGTATTTATCACAATAGCAGTTTTCGGACTTATGTTTATCGGTGGTGTTAGTACGAGCTATGCCCAAAAGAAGGACATGTCCCACGAGTACACTGATTCACTTTCAGAAGACAATTCTTCCCCTGCTTTTTCAAATGCAGCCAAATTAGGTAGGACGTTTACGATTGTCTCAGACGTTGATACTTATCCTGAAAATGGTGTCATCACCCTTTCGCTTTTAGGTCCTAAAGGGCAGTACAATGAAGCAAATGCACATTTAACAGTTCACTTCATCGATGAAGAAGATCATCAAGGTGCGGATGATCACCAGGGTGCAGACGACCATCAAGGTGCGGATGATTTTGGCCCAAATATCAAAGTTCAAAAGCAACAACATCGTGGTGATATTGATTCATCATCCGACGGTTTCACTTATCACATTATCGCACGTTGGACTTTTGGTCAGTATCGTGCCTTTGTGTTAGCTTCTCAAGAAGCGGAACAAGACAGAGCTGATTTGGACTTGCTCAATGATGACATTGAAGATTTTTAACATGTAAACGCAATAAGCAAATAAAGATATTTATATGGGCCCTACAATGGTAAACATTCAGGGCCCATGTTTATTTTGGGCTTGAAACTTGATGAAACTGTCGATTTTAGATAGGTGTAATCCTCTTGTTTGCAAACTTAAGGCGCCGGGGTGGCGAAATTGGTAGACGCACAGGACTTAAAATCCTGAGGGCAGAAATGCCCGTGTCG
>JAGRMV010000264.1 GCA_020441045.1 Deltaproteobacteria bacterium
AATAATCGTATCGCGGTACCATTTGGGACTATTGTAGGCTTCCAAAGCTTTTTGCGTATCCTTTGCAAAACCTTCATCCCGAAGATACATGGATGTTAAACGAAAAGAATCTTTCCAAACCCAAAAATCTAGCTCTTTATCTTCTTTAAAATACGGTAAAGCCGTATTCGGCATAAATAGGCTATAACCAAGCGCCCCAGCCCATGAGCTTTTCATACTTTTAACCTTATCAGACTTCCACTTTTGCATTTTGGCAATTCGAAAAAAAGCACGTAAATGCATCTGCCAATCCTCGGCAATCCATTTTGCTCTTTTATTCCAATCATACGCATCCCATTTTTTGGGATCATCTCTATATTTTTTATATTTTTGCATGGAAGGTTTTAATGTTTCAATGACATGAAAAGCAAAAACAGGATCTTCCAATGCTGCCAAGCTGACAATCGAATCTATCGCTTTAAACCATGGAATATCTTCACTCCCAAAGAGCGTTTCCATATATAAAAGTGCCGTTACAACAGCCGGATCCACCTTTGTTTCACTATAAGAAACACAGAGATTTTCACGATGCTCTTGCATAAAGGACTCAACCTTTTTAATAGAGTCTGGAGTCGTATATTCTAAAAGCCGATTGGTCGTAGGGCCAGACTCAAGAATATTAAGAAACTTAAGTTCAATGGCTCGACTATTTATTTTGGTTTGGCGAATCAGTTTCACATGTTCAGATTTGCAATCACTGCAATTTAAGTTTTTTTCAACTGTCGTTAAAGCCTTTTCCCAAAGTCCCTGATTAAAATCCACCGCAAAAGCCTGACTTGCGTACAAGAGACCAACACAAATCTGTATCAAATTAACTATTTTCATTGAACTCTAACTGCGGAACACGTTGCATATAATCCAGATCTGTAAACTCTTCGTCAAGAGACGCATAAAGTTTGTCCATATCTTGTTTTAATTTTGCCAAATTGATGCCATCTTTGTTTTCACCATAAGGATCGATCATGAGACGGGCTCTTTCATAAATTTTTTTTGCACCATTGGGATTATCATTGGTTAAGTGGTACAGAGATACGGCACACTGAATCAATCCCCCAAAAAAATCTTTGTTTTCGGTCTCATCTTTGACCCAGATTTCATCAAGTGTAGCCTGCGCACTCATAAACTTGCCCGTATTAAAATACTCGATAAACAATAAATATCGATTCGAATAGTGCATGCGTATATTCTACTCATATCCACACACGATCTCAATAAAATTAGATTTTATGCAGCAGCAGAAACGGATTTTTTGATTTCTTCAAATTTTTGTGGAGCAATACATTCTTCGTCTAGGATAACTTGCATGAATGCATCCACCACTTCTTCTGAAAATTGTTTTCCTCGTACCCGCAGTATTTCCTCAACAATGTCCTCAATGGGCCAAGGCTCTTTATATGGCCTTTTCGAACTTAACGCCTCATAAAAGTCTGCAATCGCAACAATCGCCGCTGTCAGTGGAATTTCATCACCTTTCAAACCTTGTGGGTAACCAGTACCGTCAGGGCGTTCATGGTGATATCTTGCCATCGGAGCCAACTCTTTAAGTTGGTCTACACTTTCAAGAAGTGCTCCGCCACGTGCAGGGTGTGACATAATAATTTTTCTCTCGAGTTGACTCAAACGACCCGGCTTTTTTAAAATATCATCCGGAATACTGATTTTGCCAATATCATGCAAAAGCGCACCTTCCTCGATCATCATGATTTCATGGGGAGCAAAATCAAATTTTCCGGCGATTTTCAGTGACCAACTTTGCACGCGATAAGAATGACGATGGGTATGCCCATCTTTATCATCAATCAGATTGGCCAGAAGCTCAACCGCACCTTTACGAAAACCATGTGATGCTTTTTGCAAATAATGCTCCTGCACACCCGTATACATCATTTGCTTCATGAAATTTGAAGAAAAGTCGACAGGTTTTTCCAAAAACTCCCAAAACACTTTTTTGCGAATGGATTCAATGGCCAACTCTTTACTGGCATTTCCGGTCAACATCATCAAAGTAATGTAACGCTTCAGTTCTTTGATTTCTAACGCTAGCTCGAGTCCCGTCATATTTGGCATCACTTGATCAAGCAAAGCTAGTGTTATATTTTCATCCGACTGAATGATTTCTAAAG
>JAGRMV010000265.1 GCA_020441045.1 Deltaproteobacteria bacterium
TCCCTCCAAGAAATGCTGGGACACGCCTCACTTTCCACCACCCAGATTTACACCCAGGTTAGCAAAAGCCAACTACAAAAAACCTACGAAAAATACCACCCCAGAGCCAAAAAATAGTCCAGGTTTGAACATTGCTTTTTCACCTTCAACTTGATATCCCACGGTGTCTATGGCTGAAAAACTATCAACACTTGTTTTATGGATGGTTCCATTTATCTTTTCTCTGTCTTTTCATGAATTTGCCCACGCCTGGGTGGCGCGATATTTTGGTGACAACACGGCCGAAATGATGGGCCGCGTTTCGATGAACCCGAAAGCACATATTGATCCAATTGGTACCATTGCCTTCCCGGTGATCGGTTTTTTGACAGGTTTTCCCATCATCGGCTGGGCCAAACCCGTGCCAGTCAACAGTCGCAACCTTAAAAACCCCATCAAGCAAAACATGTGGATTGCAGCCGCCGGCCCCGCATCCAACCTGTTATTGGCCATCGCTTTTACCATTTGCTTAGCGATTTATACGCAAGTAAGCCATATCAACACACTTCCGACACTATCCATGACTGCCCCTCAATCCAACCCCATTGCCATGATGCTCCTATTCGGGGTCTATTTGAACGTACTCCTTGCTTTTTTCAACCTACTGCCGATGCCTCCGCTAGACGGCGGACACGTCCTTCGTGGCCTAATCCCCTCGCTATCTCCACAGCTAGACCTTATTGAACGCTACGGCTTTATCATTCTACTGCTACTTCTCTACACAGGCATTTTACGCATCTTACTGATCCCAGCATTCTTGATCATTCAGCTATTGCTATCTTTTGTCTAAAAATCATTCGTACGACCATCCGCAAACCTTAAAATAATATAGAGAAATGAATCAAACAAGGCAGTCTTGTCTTGTCTACTGCCTACTCTTTCAACACCCAAACACGATGCGCAGATATCTGCGCCCCCATTTTCACCGATACACCACCCGGCATCGTCATAGCATTTTTCTATTCCACTCCGCAGCTGATCAAGATATAGAAGTCCAATGAGAATTGTTTCTGGCATGCGCCCGACGGGGAAACTACATATTGGTCACTATTTTGGTGCCATTGACAACTGGCTCCGTTTTCAGAAAGAGCACGAGTGCTTTTTTTTGGTCGCAGACTGGCACGCCCTCACCTCAGACTACCAAGATACATCTGATATTCCTAGCCATACACAAGAAATGGTCATCGACTGGCTCGCATGTGGGGTTGACCCCGAAAAAGCTATCGTCTTTCAGCAATCCCAAGTCAAAGAACATGCCGAATTATATCTTTTGCTCTCTATGTTTACGCCCCTTGGCTGGCTTGAAAGAAATCCTACTTTCAAAGAACAAAAACAACAAATCACCGATAAAGACATCAGCAATCTAGGCTTTTTTGGTTATCCAGTCTTACAAGCCACGGATGTGATGATCTACAAAGGACAAGGTGTCCCGGTAGGTAAAGACCAAGTTCCGCATCTAGAAATCACCCGAGAAATTGCCCGACGCTTCAACAACTTGACCAAGACTGAGATCTTTCCTGAGCCCGAAGCAATCTTGACAGAAACTCCAAAAATCATGGGGACAGATGGTCGCAAAATGTCGAAGTCCTATCATAATTCCATTTCCCTCTCAGATGATGAAAACAGTGTCGAAAAGAAAATCAAATCGATGGTAACAGACAGCAACCGACTTCGACGCGATGATCCAGGAAATCCTGACGCGTGCAATCTTTTTCCGCTCCATAAGAAATACTCACCTATGGACACACAACAAGAAGTACGGCAAGGCTGCACCACCGCATCGATGGGATGCGTTGACTGTAAAAAAATACTTTTACCTAATATAAACAATTGGTTAAACCCTATTCGTGAGAAAAGACTTGATCTGGAAAACAAGCCGAATCGGGTCCGAGAAATCTTGCATACAGGGAATCAAAAGGCAAGACAAGTCGCCACTTCTACGATAGAAGAAGTGCGCAAAACATTACACTTGGCATCATGATGAATCAGCAAAGCACAGAACAATCCGACTTGGCCTTAGGCAAAAGCCCCTATCATATTGAACTCGAAGTTTTTGAAGGTCCACTTGATTTGCTCCTGCATTTGATCAAGGACAATGACGTTGATATCTTCAATATTCCGAT
>JAGRMV010000266.1 GCA_020441045.1 Deltaproteobacteria bacterium
AAAAAGTAAGCTCAAAGCCCAATATATTTTTTTTTTTTTTTTTCATCCCGTTTATCACGCAGATGAAAAAATTCAGGTAAAAATATTTGTTCAACGCATTTCGTTATAGCAAAAGCAATTGTGTGAATATGTTTGAGAAGATTTTTATATTGTTAATGACAATCGCGAGATTTTTAGCACAATCAAATCATTACTTTATATGGCAGAAGCGCAGTATTGAATATGTTTTTAATCAGAGCAAACAGAAACTATGACGCAGCGTCGATGCTGTAGACAATTAAAAACCAATCTTGGCGATCAAAAACCCTATGCAAACGCATGTTACAGCTACGATGAGATTGGGGATGAGAAAAGAGTGATTGAGTACCCACTTGCCGATTGTTGTAGTCTTTGAGCGGTCAAACTGAATTGTGGCAATTTGACTGCCACTGGCAGGAAAAAAATGAATCCCAATGACCGCCATCCAAGATGCGATGATATAGGCGGGTGGAATACCAATGGCAATAGCAACAGGTGTAATGACAAGTGTCGCTGAAGATTGACTGGTGGTCAATGCGGCCAAAATATAATAAGCAATCGGCAAAAACCAAATATGGGATTGCACTTGACCTTCCATAAAAGCGGAAAAAAATTCTTTGTGAGCCCCTACAAAAGTATTGGCCATCCAAGCAATCCCCATCAATGCCAGTACAGAAACCATACCTGCACGAAAGACGCTGGTTTGTGGAACGGTGTCAGGTTTGATTTTGCACAGCATAAAAATCATGACTCCTGCCAGCATCATTACAATCGCAATCAAATGGGTCATGGTGATAGGCATGATGGTATCTTCTTTACCCATGATTTGTGGTCGAAGTGCGGGAATAAAGCCAAATACGACAATGATCAAAATAGCCGATAAAAAAATCCAGGTCGCTCTTTTGGCATACGGTGACAAACTTTGACCTGCTACATGTTGTGTCTTGTTACTCATACTGTCAGCACTAGCCAGTGACAATTGATCTTGTTGGATCTCTTTACCCCTACGGTTTTGTATCAGTGCAGCGACAAAAATACTTAAAGCAGTCGCTGGTAGCACGATCAATAAAATTTTTGATAAGCCAAAGTCAAGGGGCGCCATCAAACCCAGCATAATTGCCATGGCGGCTGAAACCGGACTACTGGTAATGCCCAGTTGTGATGCTTCAGGTGATAATGCAAGGGGGCGTTCAGGCCGGATACCATTGTTAAATGAAACTTCCTCAATCACAGGTAATAAGGAATAATACACATTGCCAGTACCCGCGCCGATGGTAAAAATCCACGAGACATAGGGTGCAAGAAACGTAATGTACTTTGGATTGGAACGCAAAATTCGATGTGCAATGCCGACCAAATAATCAATGCCGCCGGCGACTTGCATAGCCCCAGCCGCTGTTACCACAGCAAAAATAATGATCATGGCCGAAACTGGGAGACTGCCTGGCGACAAATGAAAAAACGTTGAAAGCAAAAGAACGCCAACGCCACCCCATAATCCAACGGCGACTCCACCCATACGCGCACCAACACCCAAACAGGATAGTACAATCAGGCCTTGTAATATAATTGTCCATGTTTCCATCGCAATACTTCCTTCCTGATCATCTGTGGACGGTCTTTGCCTTAAGCAAAGTCTAAGTTGATTGCATCAAAATCAGATGCGTGATGTCTCTCCTTAAGTTGTTGGTTTTCTTGTCCCCAGGTGCGGTTGACCAAACGTCCTTTGCGTACCGGGGTTCGTTCCAACAATTGATCTGCCCAGCGGACGACGTTTTGATATTGACTGACCGATAAAAACTCTGCAGCATTGTAGAGCTTGCCTTTAGCGAGCATACCATACCACGGGAAGATGGCCATATCTGCAATACTATATTTCTCGCCTGCGATATAGCTATGTTTGGCCAATTGCTGATCCAGAACATCTAATTGTCGTTTGGTTTCCATGGCAAAGCGATCAATGGGGTATTCCAATTTTTCCGGGGCATAGGCGTAGAAATGCCCAAACCCACCTCCAAGATAAGGCGCGCTGCCAACTTGCCAGAAGAGCCAATTGAGCACTTGAGTTCGTTGCGTAATCTCTTTGGGCAGGAAATGCCCAAATTTTTCTGCCAAATAAAACAAAATCGAG
>JAGRMV010000267.1 GCA_020441045.1 Deltaproteobacteria bacterium
GAGATCCTTTTTTATGCCAATCCAGGCATGTTGCAGGCAAAAGCGTGCGATAATGCCCAAATTCAATTGAACTTTCCTGCCTATGAGCTTTCAACCGTTGATGATGCGTTAAAACAAGAGATCAGTCAGATATTGCCATGGGAAATCGTTGATATTTTTAAGACCCAGCGCGATGTTTTGGTTTGTATCCGGGAAGACCAGGAGCTTGCTTCTTGGCACCCATCCATTCAAGATATTCCCGGACATATTGAGGGGGGATTGTTGGTGACAGCAAAATCGAGCCAGCCTGAGTATGATTTTATTTCACGCTGCTTTTTTCCTGTTTTTGGTATTGATGAAGATCCCGTCACAGGATCCGCGCATTGCGCGTTGGCGCCATATTGGGCAAAGGTGCTGCAAAAAAACAGCTTTCGCGCATTGCAAGCCAGCCCACGTGGCGGAGAATTAGGTGTTGTTTTGAGCCTTGACCGAGTGCTCATTTCTGGGGCAGCCAAGACTTTTTTGAGCGGTCATATCGTTTTATGATATCAGGGCCGTTTGGTTTTTTGATCAAACAGTCTGAAAGCATAGTATCTAAACAAAAAAAGCCCTCTTGACCATCCATAATGACCAAGAGGGCTGTAAAACTTTGTAGGTAAAGCCTACTTCAAAGTTCCTTTGAACTCTGGAGAAGGACGGAAACCAACAGTTTTAGAAGCAGGAATATTGATTACTGCGCCTGTTTGTGGGTTTCTGCCTTTACGAGCTTTACGAGAACGAACGGTCCAAGTACCAAATCCTGGGTAAGTAAAACGCTTATCTTTTTTGATACCTTTTGCCAAGTTGTTAAAGATCGCATCAGCTACTTCGTTGATGCAAGCTTTAGAAAGCTCACGGTGCTTTACGGTGGTGGTAACTTTTTCGATAAGTTCTGCTTTAGTCATTGTCATTTCCTTTCGTGGAAGTTGTTTGTCGTCGGCATAGTGCCTACGTTGATTAGATCTATTTTGTAGCAAGCTGTTATTTAGATGTCAAATCAAATCTTTCTAATATCATGACCTAGCGTGATTTTGCGGATCATGAAAAAATGGGACTGTCAAGAAAAGGTTTACGGTCGAATCAAGGGGTGATTCTGAGGTATCAGTGCTTTACAAAATGCTCTGGAAGACCTTTGTAATCAATGGTTTCATTGAAATACTCGGGGTAGAGGCGTTGGTAAAAGTAAATATTGCGTAAGATTAATTTTACGTAAGTGCGTGTTTCTTGGATGGGGATCATTTCGATATAAACATCGTTATCCAATTCGGCCCATTGATTTTTCCAACGTTTTGCCCTTGTTGGCCCTGCATTATATGCGATAAAAGTATCAATCAGATTGTTATCGAGCTGTTGTAAATTCCGGGCAATATAGGTTGTGCCCAGTTGAATATTGATGGTGGGAGTAAAAAGGTCCCATTTATTGATTTTGATATGATTGTGCTGAGCCATGCGGCGCGCTGTTGGCATGATAAGCTGTAAAAGCCCATGTGCATTGGCAGCACTTACAGCCAAAGGGTTGAAGGCACTTTCTTGTTTCATGATAGATAAAGCAACAAGAGATGGTACTTTATAGGCTTTGGGGGTTGTAAAAAAGTTTGTGTAAGGGGCAATTGGAAAAAAAAGATGGAGAATTTCGGGGTAGAGTGCTTGTTCGGTCAGCATGAGCTTGTAAGTTAAATTCATGGACGGTAAGTACATGCTTAAGTGGTCCAGTTTTTTGGCCAAGGCAAATTTTTGTGCAGAGCTGATATCATCAAGATCAAAAAGTGCTCGCGAGACCAGTTGATGTAATCCAAGCTGGAGAAAAAGCTCAATTCCTGCGACTTGATTGTCAGCGTTAGCAAAAGGTAGGGGTTTGCCGATTTTCTCGATTTTTGGATGTTTCGGCAAAATGGTCGCATAATAGGTATAGGCGTAATCTTGCAAAAGAATATTTTGATGTTTGCGGGATATGTTTTTGCTTTTTTGGGCAAGTGCTGTCTTGTATAGCCAGTAATGCGCCTGGGCTTGGCCCAGTTGAGATGAGGATATATTCAAATAACCTTCAAGCGATGTCTGCGCTTGTTCATAGTTTTGGGTCAAATAGGCCAATAACCCCACTTTAAATAAAGCACGTTGAA
>JAGRMV010000268.1 GCA_020441045.1 Deltaproteobacteria bacterium
CTTTCGAAAGTTTGATTCGCTGCGCTTCTCCGCCAGAAAGTGTGGTTGCCGATTGGCCCAATCGGATGTAGTCTAAGCCAACATTTTCTAGATAGGTGAGCTTGTTCTTGATGGTTGGAATATGCGCAAAAAACTTATGGGCTTCGGCAATGGTCATATCCAAGACTTCCGAAATATTTTTGCCCTTGTAATCGATATCCAAGGTTTCACGATTGTAGCGTTTGCCATTGCAGGCTTCACAGGTGACGTAGACATCGGGTAAGAAGTGCATTTCAATTTTGATGATACCGTCGCCTTGACAGGTCTCACAACGGCCACCTTTGACATTGAAAGAAAAGCGTCCCGCTTTATAGCCGCGCATTTTCGATTCTTTCAGACCCGCAAAGAGCTCACGGATCGGTCCAAATAGCCCGGTATAGGTTGCTGGATTCGAGCGCGGGGTACGTCCAATCGGTGATTGATCAATATCGATGATTTTGTTGATATACTCGGCGCCTTTGATTTGTTTATGCTCCAAACCTTTGCCGCCTGAGTGCATGACTTGTTTTTTCAGGTGCGGAAAAAGCGTATCAATGATCAAGGACGATTTGCCTGAACCAGAGACCCCGGTGACACACGTCAGGGTGCCCAGCGGAATTTTGGCGTCGACATTTTGCAAGTTGTTCCCCGTGGCGCCAATGACTTCGATGAATTTGCCGGTGCCTTTACGCAGTTTGCTCGGGATTTTGATTTCTTTTTTGCCCGATAGGTATTGCCCAGTGATGGATTTGGCATTTTTTTGGATTTGCGCAGGGGTCCCTGCTGCCACCACTTGCCCGCCCTGGGTGCCAGCGCCAGGGCCGATATCCAAAACATAATCGGCTTGGTTGATGGTATCTTGGTCGTGCTCAACGACCAAGACAGTGTTGCCTAAATCACGAAGATATTGCAAGGTTTCGAGCAGACGGTCGTTGTCCCGTTGATGTAAGCCAATAGAAGGTTCATCTAATATGTAGAGCACACCCATCAAGCCTGAGCCAATTTGTGTCGCCAAGCGGATCCGCTGCGCTTCGCCACCAGAGAGTGTACCAGCCATACGATCGAGATTAAGATAATCCAACCCAACGTTCATCAAGAACGATAGACGAGCGTTGATTTCGGTCAGGATTTTTTCCGCGATTTTTTCTTCTTTTTTGGAAAGGGTCAGATGCTGAAAAAAGTAAAAGGCATTTTGAATGTTTTTTTTGCCAATTTCTGCAATCGATGTGCCGTCGATTTTGATAAATAGCGCTTCTTTACGCAGGCGCGCGCCATGACAACTTGGACACTCTACGACACCCTGATATTTTTCTTCCATTTCGCTTCGGAAACTTTCTGATTCGGTTTCATGGTAGCGGCGGGTCAAGTTGGGGATAACACCTTCGTATTCTTTTTCGACCGAATAAAAGCTGTCTTCTGAGTCATAGGTAAACTGTACAATCTCATCGGTACCATGGAGGATGATGGCTTGGATGTTTTCAGGCAGCTTGTACCATGGGCTACGCATGTCGAATTTAAAATGACGGGCCAAGTTTTTTAAGGTTTGGGTATGAAAATGCCCCCAACGACTTTGCCACGGTGAAATCGCGCCATCGGCCAGAGAAAGATTGCCATCGGGTACGATTTTATCAGGATCAAAAAAACGTTTGGTCCCAAGTCCTGAACATTCGGCACAAGCGCCGTGTGGATTGTTGAACGAAAACATTCGTGGTGAAATCTCGGGAAATGAAATGCCACAATCGATGCAGGCAAAATTTTCCGAAAAAGTTTTTTCCTGCGCATCTTCACCGAGAATTTGCACTTTGACCAAGCCTTGACCGTGCAGCAAGGCCATTTCAATCGAATCTGCCAGGCGCTTGCGGATATCGTCTTTGAGAATGATACGGTCGACAAATACGTCCATATTGTGTTTCTTGTTTTTGTCGAGTTTAGGGACTTCTAACAGTTCATATGTTTGTCCATCGATCAGCACGCGGGTAAAACCTTTTTTGATCAAAGTGGCCATTTCTTTTTTGAACTCACCCTTTTGGCCACGAATGATCGGTGCCAAGATATGCAGCTTGGTCTTTTCAGGCAGCTTTAAAATTT
>JAGRMV010000026.1 GCA_020441045.1 Deltaproteobacteria bacterium
GAGAATTAACCCTTTTAGCAATTGTGTTTTATTTAAAGATGTTGTCTGTATTAAATGTTCAAAACGGGCGTAAATAGTATCACTCACTTTTAAAGAAAGTCTGGAGCCTGATCCTTTCGCAAAATCAGATGAGGAAAAATTTTTAATATTAGCAAGCACCTTCTTATCTTCTACCGCTATGCTTATGTAATATCTGATTAAGGTATCTTTCAATAACTCAGGGTTTCCAAGCTTAAATTCATCACTCGCTACAAGTAAAACGTCTAATAAATGATGTGGTAACCGTACTTCAATTGCATGCTTCTTTGAATTCATTGCTTCTTTTATGCGAGGTGCTGATTGTTGCGGAATTGAAACAACATGGTCACAATCATCACAAATGGCACATAAAATATCATTAACAGAACCTCTTTTATTCAAGAAAGGAACTGAAACTAATTTAAAAGTAGTATGCACCAGCTTTTTACAGCTCTCGCAGATGCCTTTTGATTTTTCATTTAACTTGTAAATCTTCATAAATCACCTATGGACACTTATAAAAATTACGTCTGGTTCAATAAAATAGAGCTTAATGTACCACCCCGTGGGTTTAAAAACATGAACTTCAACGTCTTTGATAATGTGATGTAGTGAATGTTCATATTGTCCACCTTTAGTTTTATTTAAAAGCTCAATAACTCTAACAACTGTAATTTCACCTGTTAATAAGAGATTTTTTACATTTATATCTCCAGCTCGGCCTGTTGCATGTTGAATATATCCGTTTTCCATTTTTTCAATGGCTTTCCTTCTTATATCCTTAAGACCCACAGTGCCTTCTTTCTATTGTACGATATTTATCGTACAAAATCAACTGGGATTTTGATTAAGTAGTCTAAGCACAAGCACAACCTACCCAAAAAAGGCTTGGCAGCGACTGTAGAATTCTTCTGACAATGTTTTTAGACGACCCACGCCATCAGCAAGTGTAACACTTTGAATTTTACCGTCTTTAAATGCGCTCATCATACCCCAGTTTTCTTTGAGGATGTTGTTTGCGCACTCCAGCCCCAAACTTGTCGACAATACACGATCCATCGCTGTTGGAGTGCCGCCGCGTTGGATGTGTCCCAAATTGGTACTGCGGACATCACGACCGGTTTTTTCTTTGAGCAAGTTTTTGAGTAAATCCCCAATACCACCCAATTGGACGTGGCCAAAAGAGTCGACCGCATGCTCACTTTGCGAGGTGATTTCTTGTCCTTTGTTTAAAATTTTTGCGCCTTCGGCCACAGCAATGATTGCGTAATTTTTGCCACGACTTTCTGTCGACTGCACATATTTGCAGACTTCATCAATTTCCATAGGAAACTCTGGCGTGATCACACAATCGGCTCCACCGGCTAAACCCGCATAAGCGGTGAGCCAGCCAGCGTGTCTTCCCATGATCTCTACCACCATCACGCGATCATGACTTTCGGCGGTGGTTTTTAATCGATCGATGGCATCACAGGCGATTTGCACTGCAGTTTGAAACCCGAGCGTCATATCGGTTGCATCAAGATCGTTATCAATGGTTTTCGGAATCCCGACAATCGGCAAATTTTCTTGGGAAGACAATTTGTGGGCTACCCCCATAGTATCTTCACCACCAATGGCGACCAAGGCATGTAGATTTTGGTCTTTGAAGGTTTTTTTGATGGCCTCGACGCCACCTTCTTGATTGTAGGGATTGGTCCGAGAAGAGCCTAGGCAGGTTCCACCGGTAATGAGCAGTTTATCAATATTGGCCATATCCAACGTCATGGTTTCATTGGCGATC
The DNA here is from genome assembly GCA_020441045.1 of Deltaproteobacteria bacterium. Lineage (GTDB taxonomy): Bacteria > Bdellovibrionota_G > JALEGL01 > JALEGL01 > JAGRMV01 > JAGRMV01. The sequence goes on from JAGRMV010000026.1 coordinate 1,802, forward strand.
GGTCCATGCCAACCTTTTTTGAATCCAAATACCTCATAGCCTTTACTTGATAAGGTTCGTACCACTGCACGAATCGCTGGATTCAAGCCTGGACAATCACCCCCACCCGTTAAGATACCTACTTTTTTGGACATGTATGACTCCTTTATTTCAAGACCACCATTTATACGGTCAGTTACAAAAAAACCCCAGACAATCTATTATCTATCAGCATGGATACAGCGTTTTTTCAATACTTGCGCAGCTGTTTGAAAAAACGCTGTATCCATGCCACCCACCTTTTGTTACCAGGGCTCTATAAAAAAATCTAGATTTCGTTTACACATCTTTATGCAACAAATGCTCTATATGGCCATGACCTCCTGGTCATGGCAAAAATCACCACACCCATATCCTCTACACATATGACTAGCGTGATCCATAATATTTACACAAGCAACGAAACTTTTTGATAACCAGATATTTTGCAAACTGGGTTGTCTTATTTGCCTCATTACAGGCAATGCCTACAACAGAAAAATCTAGTACAAATACTAACCCAAATTACAAACCACCAAAGTTTGCAACCTATGTACGACTAATTTTCAGTAAGTTTTATGACTTTCTTTGCGTGCAAACCTTTGGGGCCTTTATCATATTCAAACTGAACATCTTGCCCTTCACGCAAAGACTTGTACCCATCACCTTCGATGGAAGAAAAATGTACAAACACATCTTCACCTTCGTCGTTGACGATAAAACCAAATCCCTTGGTGTCATTGAACCACTTTACTTTACCTTTAAACATCTTCACTCAATTGTTTATGTTAGCTTTCGTGATCCCCGCCAACTTATATATGTATTTATTGATTATACTATTGGAATATAAAAATCCACAATGTTTTTACGCCCTATTTACAGCTTCTTACGCATGACCAAGGCATCTTTGCCATCTGTATAATACCCTACCCTTAAGGCTTGTTTGCTATATCCCAATTTTTGATAGAGTTTTTGGGCCGTGGCATTGGTCACACTGACTTCCAAAAATATCGTTTGACAGTGCAATTTCTTGGCTTGATCTTCAACGCTTGCGAGCAAAGTTGTTCCCATATTTTTTCCGCGAAAATCAGGGTCGATCGCAATATTGACAATACTGAGCTCATCTACTGCCCAATAAAAAAAGCAATACCCAATCAATTTTTTCCTTAAAAGTATGCCTAAACCTGCATAATTTTTTTGCTCAAAAATCTGTAAAAAAGATTCTTTTGTCCATGGGTGAGCAAATGATTTTTTTTCAATGTCGACAATTTCAGCAATATAACGTTTGTCCAGGTCGATCATATCTATGCTCTTGAGATCTAGGTTATTCATAGATCGTCCATTTTTGCCGGCGTATTTCTTGATCAATCCATTTTTTAAATTCTGTTTGCAAATAGGATTTTTTATAATCCTGCTCAACAACATCTTTGATATCATCATATGACTTACCTAGAAATCTATTCTGCTGATATTCACTGTAATAGGCCTGAATTTTCCGTTCTGTAACGATCGCTTGAAAGGGTGGGTGGGTTTGTAAAAATTTCTCTAGGTACAATCTTTCTCTTATCCATCTTTGTAAAACATTTTCTGTGATTCCCCATTTTTTAAATACAGTTTCCCTATTTTTTTCTGTGCCTGCGCCCAAGGTTATTTTTTTTTGCGCATTGATTTCTTCATATTTTTCTATGTCAATATTGACCCGATTGTCTTTGATGTACTGATTGACAATGGTCTGCTCGAGTAAATTTTTTCTTTCTGCTGCAAGATGCGCTCTTTGCCAAATCGAATCTTCGGGATCAATTCGAATTTGATTATCATAAAGATTTCGTAAAATCGCATGTGACTTGACATCAAAAACGGTCTTAACATGAGCTGGTGACTTCAACCAAATTTGATCTGTATACCCCAGTATGGATGTACAAAAAAAGAAAGACAGCAAAAAAACATAATTATTTTTTTGCTTCCTCAGATTCAATACTTTTGGAAGTGTGCTCTTTGCCATCGAAAATTAGAATTTTCCCCTTTTCATCAACCATGGTTTCTAAATACACAGGTCTTTTCCATATTTTGTAGATATTCTCCATCGTAGCATACGCCCAATCAATTTTAAGGTCAATGCCTGCATGCTTGTGCCATAGCAGCAATTTTTTCTTACCTTCATGATTGGCATCTTTGACAAAAATAAAAGGCTGGCCACGGTTGGTCAGTGAGAATAATAATTTTTTCTTGATGGTGGAAAACGCCCGGGAAAAGACTTCATATTGGGTTGTTTCGGGATTGTATTCGAATGAAAAAAGCTTATGTTTAAGGCAAAATTCTTCTGTAAAAAACTCATCGACAAACATCACATCGTTGTATATTTTTCTGACTTCGAAAATTTTTTCTCGCCCTTTGCCAGTTTCTTGATTCCAATTTGCTTTTTCTCGCATATCCGTACATTCATCATAGTCTTTGCCATATTTTCCTTTGTTCCAGCGATCTTCGATATCGCGAAAGAGTTCAATCCCGATTTTATATGGATTGAGCTTACCAGGAGAAGTCGCCAATGTCCCTGAGTGATGGTCCGCATAATCAATGACTTCTGATGGCGTTAAAATATGCTCTGTCATCATTTTAGAATGCCAATAACTTGCCCAACCTTCATTCATAATTTTGGTCTGCCCTTGAGGTGCAAAATAATATGCCTCTTTGCGCACGATCTGCAAAATATCGCGCTGCCAATTTTCAAGCGGAGCATGTTCAATCAAAAAAAACAAAATGTCTTTTACCGGATCATCTGAAAAATCATATTTTTGATCCTGCACTGTTTCTTTTCGATTTTTTTCATCAGGGAGGTCAAATGGATTTTTTTTCTTTTCATTCAATTTATTTTTTTCAGCTGTAATTTTTTTTCTTTGGATAAACACGCTATGGGGATCGATCAAATTATCCATCGACAAACATACATCTAAAAACTCTTCCACGATGGCATAGCCATATTGATCAATATATTTTCGAACTCTTGATGCATGATTGGCAGTTGTATCAATCATGCGCCGATCTGTTTGAGAAAACCAATAATTGTGCTTAAAAAAATCGCCATGCCCATAGACATGCGCCATCACCAATTTTTGATCAACCAATGGATTTGATTTAAGCAAATAGGCATAACATGGGTCATTGTTGATCACCATTTCATAAATTTTCGATAAGCCATATTCATAGCCTTTGGAAAGCTGGTCGTATTCCATACCGAAACTCCAATGTGGATAGCGTGTCGGAAAACCACCATAAGCTGCCACCTCATTGAGTTTTTCATAATCGAGCATTTCAAAAATGGTTTTAAAAAAATCTAAACCATATGATCGTGCTATTTTTTCAATCCCTTCTTTGGCTTTTGCCAACTCTATTGGAAGATTGGCCATGATTTACTTTCCTTTTCCCAAAAATGTTTTGATCGATTGATAAATATCATCTTTACTATCAATTTTTGAAGTAATCACATTTTCACTGTCAACTTTGGATTCAATATCTTTTAAAAATTGACCTGAGCCATATTGTGATTCAACCTGGCCGTAGCAAAAAAGATTTACGTTCGGTACAAACTTGTTTTCAACCATATCGATACATTTGATGGTATCCTCACTAGACCAATTATCACCATCAGAAAAATGAAAAATATAAATATTCCAATTGGCCGGTGAATACTGCTCCATAATCATTTGGTGACAAAGTGCATAGGCCGACGAAATAATGGTGCCTCCTGATTCACGCGTTTTATAAAAAGCTTCTTGGTCTACTTCTTTGGCTTGCGCATCGTGAATAATATACCGTGACTCAATATCTTTGTATTGCGATCGCATCCAGGTATCAATCCAAAAACTTTCAGTGCGAACAATTTCTTTTTGTTCAGCCCCCATTGAACCTGACACATCCATAATATAGATAATCACTGCTGAGGTGGTTTTTTCAAACGTTGTTTTTGAGCTGCGGTAACGCACATCATCTTTGATCGGAACAATCAAGGGATCAATAGGGTCGTATTTGTCAGAGACAATATTTCTGATCAAAGCTTGCTTGTATGTCCGCTTAAAATGTCGAAGAGAATTGGGTCCAACATTGCGAATACCGGTATATTTTTCTTTTTGATTAGAGATTTGCTGCTTTTGACCTTTTGACTCAATTCGTGGCAATGCCAACTCCTCGCCCAAAATTTCTGCGAGCTCCTCCAAAGACACATCTACTTCCATGATATGTTTTCCTACTTGAGATCCTGCTTTTCCAGCTTCACCTGGAGCTTGCTTACCGACAGCCTCACCTTGTTCACCCTCGCCCTGGCCAACACCGCCTTTTTTTTCGTAGTCATGCTCAAAATGGGGAAGATTGACCCTCGGAATAGGAATCGAAACAAATTCACCGCCTTTTTTGCCAACCATTTCTTGCGCGGTTACATATTTTTTTAAATTTTGTTTGATTTTACCACGAACGATTTTTTTAAACCGGTTAAGATCTGATTTGATTTTTTTGGATTCAAAAAAAGACATTATTATTTCTTTGTGTCTCCCCTTGCAAAAATCGATGCTACAAAATGTAGCACATCTGTTGCAGATCTTTCGTCATATCCGTAGTTATTCATCAACCGTTGTTTTACAACATCGATTTTTGCTTGTGTGTCTTTATCAACAACACTAGAAACAAGGCTGGTCAACTTGATTGAATCTTTTTGATCTTCAAATAGTTTTAATTCAAGTGCTTTATGCAAGCGATCATTGGTTTTGTAATCAAATGTTTTGTTTTCCACAGCCAATGCCCCAATGTAATTCATGATCTCTTTGCGAAAATCATCTTTTCGTGATTCGGGAATATCAATTTTCTCTTCGATCGAGCGCATCAAGCGATCATCGGGCTGTTCATCTGATCCTGTATAGGCATTACGTACAGTTTCATTTTGCGTATAGGCTTTGACATGGTCAATATAATTGGCACAAAGTTGCGCAATCTGTTCTTCGTCGGCACAAATAGCCCGTTGCACTTCTTTTTTCACAATATCTTCATACTCTTGTTTGACAACACCAATCAATTCGCGGTAACGCTTGCGCTCTTCTTCATTGGAGATCAGCGAGTGGTTTTTTAATCCTGCTTCAAGCTCGTTGAGCACCATAAAGGGGTTGATTACATGATGATTGCGTTCATCGACCAGCGCATTTGAAATGCGATCTTGGACATAACGAGGTGAGACTCCATCTAGGCCCTCACGCACAGTATCTTTACGCAGTTCACGTACATTTTCTTCGGTAAAACCAGGTAAAGAGGTTCCATTGTATAATTTTAATTTTTGCAACAATGTTAAATTTGCTTTTTTAGGTTCTTCTAGGCGTGTTAATACTGCCCATAGCGCTGCCATTTCTAAGGTATGTGGCGCAATGTGCTTGGCAATACGTTTTTGACCGTAGTCTTTTTTATAAATTTTAACTTCTTCACTCCATTTTGTAATATAGGGAATATCGATTTTGACTGTGCGGTCACGTAGCGCTTCCATGAATTCGTTGTTTTGCAATTTTCGATACTCTGGCTCATTGGTATGACCAATGATAAATTCGTCGATATCGGTCTGTGGAAATTTTTTGGGTTTGATTTTATGTTCTTGCGAAGCACCTAATAAATCGTACAAAAATGCCACATCCAGTTTAAGCACCTCAACAAATTCAATCACTCCTCGGTTGGCGATGTTGAACTCGCCATCGAAATTAAATGCACGTGGATCTGAATCAGAACCATAGTAGGCAATTTTTCGATAGTTGATATCGCCTGTCAATTCGGTTGAGTCCTGATTTTTTTCATCTTTGGGTTGAAATGTACCAATACCAATACGGTCTCGCTCGGATAAGACCAATCTTTTGACGCGAACATGTTGCACGACCTTGGTCCAATCGCCATGGTAGTGTTTCATCAGCATACTAAAAATTTGGCGACAGGCTGGATTCAGATCGCCTTCAATCAAAATTTCATGATGGGCTCTACCGCTCCCATTGAGTTTTTCTTCCAAGTCTGAACGGAATTCCTTTGGAATCAATAGCAGTGGGTCTTGATTCATCGGACAATCAAACTCTTCGGTGTCAATGATCATTTCATCAGGAAAATCACTTTTTTTGATCACCCATGAGTACGTATACAAAGCGCCTTCTGGGGTTTTAGAATAGGCCTCAATGCCTTTTTTGATCAATCTGGCGACTGTGGATTTCGACGATCCAACCGGACCGTGCAAGAGCAATACTCTTTTTTCTGTGCCGTAACGTTTGGCAGCACTTTTTAAAAACGAGACCAACTTTTGCAGACTGATATCGAGCCCAAAAATGGCATCTTTACCGTTGTTGATCGGGTCACTAAAAAATTGATATTTGGTGATTTTCTTTTTGCCGTCTTCGTAGGTCTCACTGCCATAGGAAATAATCATGTCATATACGCGTTGAAAAGCGCTGCGCGAAACATTGGGGTTGTCCTCTACAATACGAAGATATTCTTGAAAACTTCCTTCCCAATGCAGCTGTTGATAACGATCCATATTTTGCTTATCAGAAATCAAGGAAAAAATATCGTCTTGCGGCAAAACACGCCTCCTATGTCGGTGATCATTCAATACTGCTACAGAATATTATACCACACTCCTGTACAACTTCACAAAGTGTTCAAAAATGTACGTATCGAATGAATATCTTTTAGGCGATCGGCGTGGTTTGGATATCAATTTTGATATCGATATCAATCTCAGAAAAAAACTCTGATACAATCGCTTGGGTTTCGTTTTTGTATGATTCTTTAAGTAATTTTGGAATACAAACCAAACAAGCCGTCGGTTTTAAATGCATGATGGTTCGCAGCAGCATAGGTAAAAGCCGCTTTAATTGTAAGCTATTATAGGAACGCCAGGACCCAAGCCCTACAATACAAAGACGACTTGATTGGAAAGGTGGGTCTAATGGCATCAACGTACACTCACGAAATGTGCCGTGCACTTTTTGATCTAACATCGTATGGGAAATAAAACCATTCAGACGCCAGTCTACCATGCCGGCAATGCCTTTAGGCGCGCCCAAATCTTCAAAAAGGGTCGTAAAAATCAAATCCGTCTGAATATCCTCGATAAAATCAATTTTCGGATACGGATCGATACTCAGCATGGCCATAGCTTACAAAGATTTGTTTGAATTCGCAATTTTATCCAAGATCCCATTGATAAACTTAGATGACTTTTCTTCCCCATATTTTTTGGCCAGTTCAATGGCCTCATCAATCACTACAGATGGAGGAATATCAACGCAGTACAAAAGTTCATAAATACCCAAACGTAAAATATTTTTATCTACCTTGGGAATCCGGTTGATTTTCCAATGTTGCGAGGTTTCAGAAATTTTTTGATCCAAGTATTGCAAATGCTCGACAATGCCTTCGATATGGGAACGGATAAAAGGAACCTCCCGATCGTAGGTTTCAAAATTGTTTTGAAAAAACAAAAAAGCTTCATTGACATTGAGCTTGGACTGCTCAATCAAATAAAGCACTTGAATGATTTGCTCGCGGGCTTTCGATCGACTTTTCACAACACACTTCTTACTTGTAAGGCCAGCGCAATCGCGGCTGCCATTGCTTCTGAACCTTTATTGCCTTTGTCTCCACCGGCACGCGCAACCGCTTGCTCGATTGTATAGGCGCTGACGACCCCAAAAGAAACCGCGACATGGTTTTTTCGTCCAATTTTATCGAAACTTTTGGCAATGGTATCGCATATCAGTTCAAAATGGTTGGTTTCACCTTTGATCACACAGCCAACAGGCACAATACCATCATATTTCTTAGTTGCCGCCAACACCTCCACCATTTGCGGAAGTTCGTAGGTTCCGGCTACACGAAACAAAGTGACATGATCTTCGAGCATGCCACAATCAATCGCGGTTTGGCGCGCACCTGTGATCAGACTACTGACAATCTCTTTGTGCCAAGAAGCTGCAACAATCGCGATCCGAAAATCTTTTTGCAAACTCTTTGGCACCGTTGGGTTTTTGATTTGATCTAACATTTAATCCATCACTTTCAATAGGTGACCCATTTTTTCTCTTTTGATTTTTAAATAATCTTTGTTCTTCGCATTGGCTTTAATTTCAATAGGCACTCGATCCACTACTTCTAACCCATAGCCTTGCAAACCAACAATTTTTCTAGGATTGTTGGTCAAGATATTCATTTTGGCAACACCTAAAGATTGTAAAATTTGGGCACCAATGCCGTATTCCCGCAAATCAGGTTTGAATCCTAATTTTTCATTGGCTTCAACCGTGTCGTGTCCTTTATCTTGTAGGGCATAAGCTTTGATCTTGTTGACCAAGCCAATACCTCGACCTTCTTGGCGCAAATACAAAAGCACGCCTGACGGCGCTTCGGAAATCATTTCTAGAGATGCATGCAATTGACTTTGGCAGTCGCAGCGTAGAGATCCCAACACGTCCCCTGTAAAACACTCTGAATGAACCCGGACCAAAGTGGGCTGATCTGGTTTGATCTCACCGCGAACCAACGCAATATGTTGGTAGTCATCAAGCTCTGATTTGAATACTTTGATATGAAAATCACCCTTGTAAATACTTGGTAGCGGCGCACTGGCCAACTCTTCAACCATGGTTTCATGTTGCAAGCGGTATGAAATCAAATCTTCAATGGTCACAATCGGAACAGCATGCGTTTTGGCAAAATCTTCCAAATCGGGCATCCGCGCCATACTCCCATCTTCTTTCATGATTTCACAAATCACTGCGGCTGGTTTTAACCCGGCAAGTCTGGCCAAATCAACCGAACCTTCGGTCTGGCCAGCACGCACAAGCACGCCCCCTTTGCGTGCGCGCAATGGAAAAATATGACCTGGTTTGGCCAAATCGTCACTGGTGCTATTGTCATCAATCGCGGTTAAAATGGTGGTAGAGCGATCTGCTGCAGAAATCCCCGTTGTGACCCCACGTTTGGCCTCAATGGAAATGGTAAACGGCGTTGAAAATTTAGATGTGTTATCTTGGACCATCAGTGGCAGTTTAAGCTGATCACAGCGCTCTTCGGTCATCGAAAGGCACACCAACCCACGTCCGTGAGTCACCATAAAGTTGATTTTTTCTGGGGTTGCAAACTCAGCTGCAACAACCAAATCACCTTCGTTTTCGCGATTTTCATCATCAACCAAGATGATCATCTCGCCTTTTTGTAAACACGCTATGGCGCTTGGGATATCTATTTTCATATTGTTTCTTTCTGTATATGCTGGATGTAGGGTTGGATTTGTTTTTCAAAAAACTTCGCCATCATATCAAACTCAAGGTTAACCAGGTCGCCCACCGATTTGCTGGCAAGGTTGGTCACCGCATAGGTGTGCGGAATCACGCAAACCTGTAGTGAAGCATCACTACATTGATTGATGGTCAGACTGATCCCATCTACGGCAATCGACCCTTTTTCTACCACCCATTTTTGGAACGCTGGTGTAAATCCAATTTGATAATGAATAGAGTGATTTTCCTTTTGCATGTGGATGATTTCACCCGTCGTATCAACATGGCCTGATACCCAATGTCCATCGAGCAGCTGATCCGCGCGCAAACTATACTCTATATTGACCAAGTCACCCTTGATCAATGTAGAAAAATGGGTTTTCTGCCAGGTTTCAGGATTGAGATCAAATGTAAGTTGGTTATTAGAGTGGTCAACAACTGTCAAACAGCATCCTGAAATCGCAATACTCTGACCTGTTGTCGCTTCTACAGGACGATGGCAAGCAACGCGCATATGCGCTTTGTCAATCGATACAATCGCAGCGGTATCTGTGATCAGTCCTGTAAACATGTAAAAGAGCCTTTCTTTCTATTTGGCAAGGGTGTACTTGCCCCTTGCATTTTTTAGCACCCTTGTGTCGCGCTAAAAATATCGAAATTTCGCCAGGGGTTTGTTTTATCCCCGACAGTGTAGTGTGGTCCACACCCAATCTCGTCCACACCTTATAACAGATTGTAAGTCTGGAGAAAAGGGCATCTCGGGCATAGAAACCAATTGATCCTCAGGATAATGACCCTTTAAACGATCGGGACTATGATAAATCACCCAATCATCAATACAGTGCTGCCGGGAAAACGATGCCAGGGTTTGCCCCCCGCCTTCTAACAAAATCGAATAAATCCCTTGTGCACGTAAAGCGGCCAAAATATCCTTTGGGGCAAAACCTTTGTCTTTGGGCGCAACTGGCAAGCAACACACGCCTAGCTCTAGCATCCATGATGACGGCTTGGCGCGCTCAGGATCATAGATCAGGACTACTTTCCTACCCTGTCTTGTAAACACTTTTGCGCTTTTGCCAATTTCGAGTTGAGGATCCAGCAAAATCGCCGCTGGCTGATAGCTCGCATAAGGCCCACGCACATTCAAACTGGGATCATCGTTTTGCCAGGTACGACGCCCTACCAAGATGCCATCAACCAAGGCGCGTAATTTCATGGTATGACGCCCAACTTGTGGTCCTGAGATCGATAACCGCTGCGTCTTATGGCCCATATAACCATCACGACTTAAGGCGACTTTGGCCAAAACGTAGCTTTGACCTTGGACCCGCGCAAAAAAACCGCGATTAAAGCGGGCAATATCCTTGGCCAAAATGCCTGTGACCACCTCGATACCCTGCGCTTGCAGCATTGCGACACTCGAAACTTTTGGATTGGGGTCCAAACTCCCTATTACGACTTTTTGGATACCCGCATCGATGACAGTCTGCGCGCAGGGCGGGGTTTTTCCATGATGCGAACATGGCTCTAATGTTACATAAAGCGTCGCGCCTTGCGCCCGCTTGCCGGCATATTCTAGTGCTGTGGCTTCTGCGTGCGCCATCCCATACTTTGCATGAAACCCTTGCGCAATTTTCTGCCCATCTTTGTCGACAACAATGGCACCCACCATTGGGTTTGGGTTGACATGCCCTAGCCCCCGCTGCGATATTGCAAGCGCCCGCCGCATCCAATAGGTGTCTTTATTCATCTTGCCTACGCTTATATCATAAACTTCAACCAGGCGATGCTAAACAAACTATGAACTACGACATCTGAGCAGTTACGCCGCTGGCTTTTCTGTACCCCAAATTTCCTTAAGGCGTTTGTCACGTCCACAAGAATATCGGTAGAATTTGTAACGGGTTGGGTTTTTGACATAATAATCTTGATGATACTCTTCCCCAAGGTAGAAGGCGTCAAAAGGCAGCATATCGGTTTGCACCTTACCAAATTTTTTGTATCGCGGGTCTTGTTCTAACTTTTTTTTGCTTTGTCGAGCGATGTTTTCTTGTGCTTTGTTATGATAAAAAATGGCACTGCGATATTGCGGCCCTTTATCACAGAATTGCCCATCACCATTGAATGGATCGACGTTTTTCCAAAAAATATCGACAATCTCTGCATATGAAATCACCTTCGGATCAAACGTAACTTGAATGACTTCCAAGTGACCTGTCGTGCCTTGCGATACTTTTTTGTACGAAGCATCTGCGCTACGACCCCCGCTATAGCCAACCTCAGTTTTGATCACGCCTTTGGTTTTGTCATACGGGGGCTCGATACACCAAAAACAGCCCGCTCCAAACGTTGCTTTTTCATAGGTGAACGCTTGTTTAGGTTTCTGCGCCCAAACGTTTATTGATACAAACCATACAACTGTACATATAAGAAAAGAAATAGATTTACGCATACACTTTTATTCGGCGTACAATGGGAATTGGTTACATATCTCTAGAACCTTCTCCCGCACCTGTGCTACCACAGCCTCATCGTCAGCATGATCAATGACGTCGGCCACCATCTTACCGATAGTTTGCATTTCTGCCACGCCCATACCGCGTGTTGTGATGGCCGGCACGCCCATGCGAATACCGCTGGTGATAAATGGTGACGCCTCATCAAAGGGTACCATGTTTTTATTGGTGGTGATTCCGGCTTCATCCAAAACTTTTTCGACTTTTTTTCCGGTCAGATTTTTCTTGCGCAAATCGATCAACATCAAGTGATTGTCCGTACCCCCACTGGTCAAATCGATGCCATGTTCGATCAAAGATGTCGCCAAGACGTTGGCATTGTCGATCACGTTTTGGCTGTACTGCTTAAAAGCTGGATCCATGATCTCATGAAAAGCTACGGCTTTGGCCGCAATGGTATGCATCATCGGTCCACCTTGGATCCCTGGAAAAATACGGCCAGCGACTTTCTTGGCCAAATCCTCGGTCGCCAAAATCAGCCCCCCGCGCGGTCCACGCAAGGTTTTGTGGGTGGTACTGGTGACAAAATGACAATGCGGCACAGGATTGGGATGATGGCCGGTTGCAACTAGGCCGGCAATATGGGCCATATCCGCTAGCAAGTACGCTCCCACTTTATCGGCTATGTCTCGAAAGCGCTGAAAGTTTAGGGTTCTGGGGTACGCGCTGGCCCCACAAATAATCATTTTGGGCTGGTGCTCAATCGCCAGTTTTTCAACCACATCAAAATCAATGGTTTGGGTTTCACGGGTCACACCATAATGCACAAAGTTGTATAGTTTGCCCGAAAAATTGACCGGACTACCGTGGGTTAAGTGCCCACCGTGGGCGAGATCCATCGCCAATACAGTGTCACCGGGTTCAAGCACCGCCATCAATACTGCCATATTGGCCTGTGAACCAGAATGTGGCTGGACATTGGCATAATCTGCGCCGAAAATCTTCTTTGCACGGTCAATGGCAATCTCTTCGATGGCATCAACGATATGACAACCACCATAATACCTTTTGCCTGGATAGCCTTCGGCATATTTGTTGGTCGGGGTGCTGCCCATGGCTGCAAGCACAGCCTTGGAGACAAAATTCTCTGATGGAATCATTTCCAAGTGATCTTGTTGACGTTTGGTTTCCTGGGCAATCAAATCAAAAATGACCAGATCGGTTGTTTGTAAATCTTTCATTCTATACCCCTTTATTGTTCCAATGCATGAATTTTATCAATACGGCGCTGATGCCGATCCCCTTCAAAATCCGTTTCTAGCCAGGTTTTAACCATAGCCAGATTAACCTCAGGATCAATCATTCGCGCACTCAAACAAAGCACATTGGCATTGTTATGGCGCTTGGTCATTTCGGCCATCTCGACGCTGGTGACCAGAGCCGCACGGATGCCGTTGACTTTATTGGCCGCAATTGACATACCGATACCAGTCCCGCAGATCAAAATCCCCAGCGTATTTTTATCTTTGCAAACATGGTCGGTGACCAACTTGGCATAATCAGGATAATCCACTGAAATTTCATCATGTGGACCGACGTCCAGGACTTCAATGGATTTGCTTGCTAAAAAAGTTTTGATTTGTTCTTTGAGCTCAACACCAGCATGGTCCGAGCCAATGGCGATGTTCATGCGTACCTTTGCAGAATCAAGGTACCATTGGTACCCCCAAAACCAAACGAGTTGGAAAGCGCAATATTGACAGGATGATCAATGGCAACGTTGGGTACATAATCCAAATCACATTCGGGATCTGGATTTTCTAAGTTGATGGTTGGTGCGATTTTTTGATGCTGCAACATCATCGCGCAATACACCGTTTCGACACCACCAGCACCACCAAGTAAATGCCCCGTCATTGATTTGGTCGAACTGATCTTTAATTTTTTGGCATGCTCACCGAAAACGGTTTTGATTCCCATGGTTTCAAATTTGTCATTGAGCGGTGTCGATGTACCGTGCGCGTTGATATAGTCCACTTGCTCTGGATTGATTTTGGCATTGCGAAGCGCATGGCGCATACATGAAGCGGCCCCAATACCATCTGGTGCCGGCGCTGAAATATGGTGGGCATCACTGGACAAGCCATAGCCAATGACTTCGGCAATGATATTGGCACCACGGGCTTTGGCATGCTCAAGCTCTTCTAAAATCACCACCCCCGCACCTTCACCAATCACAAAGCCATCGCGTTCTTTATCAAAAGGTCGTGATGCTTTGGTTGGCTCATCATTACGTGTCGACAATGCTTTCATGCTGCCAAAACCACCGACAGAAATCGGTGTAATCGACCCTTCGGTTCCACCTGCAATCATGACATCGGCATCATCACGTTTGATGATATGCATGGCTTCACCAATACTGTGAGTGCCGGTTGTACAAGCCGTTACCACACAAAGGTTCGGCCCTTTGGCACCGGTAAGCATTGAAACTTGACCTGAAGCCAAGTTGGCAATCATTTTAGGAATAAAGAAAGGCGAAATACGGCGTGGGCCTTTTTCTAGATAGCGACTGTGCGTATACTCGAATTCAGGCAAACCGCCGATCCCTGTACCAACAAGGGTACCAACGCGGAAAGCATTTTTATCGGTGATTTCTAAACCCGATTCTTTGAGCGCTTCTAACGAAGCCACCACCCCAAACTGGGTGAATCGGTCCATTTGTTTCAATCCCTTAGGATCAATGTAATCCAGTGGATCAAAATCGCGTACTTCCGCAGAAATTTGCGAAGCAAAATCGGTAACGTCAAAGCCTTGGGTTTTGCCGACACCACTTTTGCCCTCGATCAAATTGGACCAGTTGGCATGGTTACCAATACCTAATGGAGTAACCAGGCCTGTGCCTGTTATGACAACTCTTCTTCCCATATGAGAAAGCCTTTATTTACGCTTTATTATCTTCGACGTATTTGATCGCATCGCCAACGGTTTGAATTTTTTCGGCATCTTCGTCTGGAATTTCAACTTCAAACTCTTCTTCGATTGCCATGACCAACTCGACAATATCCAAGGAATCAGCGCCAAGATCATTCAAAAATGATTTTGATGCTTCCAATTCAGAAATTTCAACATTCAATTGTTCTGCAATAATTTCTTTTACTTTGTTTTCTAAAGACATAGTTTCCTC
>JAGRMV010000269.1 GCA_020441045.1 Deltaproteobacteria bacterium
TTTCGTATTTTGGGGGATCATATTGAAGCGCCGATTATTGACCGTACACAGCTGATCCTAGATATCTTCGCGCAACGGGCCAAAACCCATGAAGGGAAACTGCAAGTTGAACTGGCACAGCTGCAATACACCCTGCCTCGACTTCGAGAGAAAAACACCCAGATGTCACGCCTGGTCGGCGGCATTGGTGGGCGAGGTCCTGGAGAAACCAAATTAGAAATTCATCGCCGCAGAGCTCGCGATAAAATCGGAAAATTGCAAAAACAACTCGATAAAATCAAAGAAAACCGCATCCTGAAACGCCAATCTCGGAACAAAAACAATGTGCCGATTGTCTCGATTGTCGGCTATACCAATGCCGGCAAATCCACTCTGCTTAATGCCTTGACCCAATCCAAAGCATTGTCCGAAGACAAACTCTTTGCCACCTTGGATCCCTTTTCAAAACGCCTGCGTTTCCCCAAAGATCAAGAAATCATTCTTACCGACACCGTAGGTTTTATTCGTGATCTACCACCAGCGCTGATGGACGCTTTTCAAGCCACGTTAGAAGAAATTCACGATGCCACCCTCATCTTACATCTTATCGATGGTTCAAACCCACATTGTGAACAACACATCGAAGTCGTCGATGCCATCTTAGGCAAACTCAACATGCAAGACATCCCTCAAATCAAAGTTTTTAACAAACAAGACCAGGTCACAGCTGACACCCTAGAAGAAATCGCCAAACGCTATCAAGCCCTCACCGTCAGCGCCCTAGATCGAAAATCACTCCCCCCTTTAATGGAACTTTTAGAAGAAAAACTACTATCATCTTGATTTTATTAGCGTGCGCTCCAACATTGAAAGATGAATCACAATAAAAAATGTGTTTGCATGTTTTACCACCTAATACCTTTATAAATCTTCTACAAAAATCTTCTCGGTAATACGCCAAAATTTTTCTTGTTTTCTGGCGATGACATAACTGGGCATCCGTAATAACTTTTGAAAGCGCAGAACATCATCGATACTTTGGATGGCCGGTGAAAGCTCGGGTCGCTTTAAGTGTGAGCGCAAGAAATTGATATTGAATTTTTTCAAGCTGGTCGTGTTATTGAGGTAATGGTATTCCGACAAACATTTGGCATCGAAATCAAAATATTTGATTTCTAAAAAAGGATTGCCCCTTTTATCTATCCGACTTTCATAGGCAATGGAATCTGGCTTGAGGATATGTGCATTTTTAGAGAGCCTGGCTTGCTTAAGTTTAGCGTCAGCATCGATCAAGATATGACCACAGGCATGACAAGACTTGGCCGTCATGTCGTTTTCACTACCGCATTTTTCACATAGCTTGCTACGAAACCGATACCCGCATGCAATGACTTGAAAAGTTATGGGATCATGCTCTCCACCTTTGCATTTACGGCCATAATGCTCAATGACCTCGCCATCATCATCGACAAGACCCCAAAAATGATTTTCAAAACCGCATTGTGGACACGGCACGACGACCGGCACCGATTCGCGGGTGGGCTTTTTGCTACCAACTTCTGGTGAATAAATGTCATGTCCGACTCCAGTATAGTCCAAGATAAAACAATCTTGCTTACCTGGGTGTAGCCGTAGCCCTCTTCCAATGATTTGTTGATAAAGACTGACAGAATCCGTCGGTCGTAAAATCGCAATGACATCGACGTGAGGCGCATCAAAGCCTGTAGTCAGCACAGAAACATTGACCAAATACGTAAATTTTTGTTGCTTAAAATCTGCGATGATTTGATCCCGCTCAGCATCGATGGTATCGCCAATGATCAGCTTCGCCTGCCCTTCTGGCAGGTAGCTTACAATTTCTTGGGCATGATTGACCGTGCTACTAAAAATCATCACACCCTTACGATGATAGCTCTGGGTAATATCAATGATGTTTTTGATAATCAGCGGGGTCAGACGCTTTTGTTTTTTGATCAACGCTTCGACCTGCGCCAGCGTGTAGGTTTGACTTGATTCAGTCAGCTCTGAAAAATCATATGAGGTTACTGGAATATCGACTTTGACTGGAGGGGTAAGATACTGATGCTTGATCATATAGGAAAGGGGTA
>JAGRMV010000270.1 GCA_020441045.1 Deltaproteobacteria bacterium
CATCAAATTTTTATTGAACCTGAAGGGTTGACCACCCATGAAGTCTATCCCAACGGGCTATCCAATAGCTTGCCGTTTGATGTGCAGGTTGCCTTTTTGCGCTCGATTGAGGGGCTTGAAAAGGTCGAGGTCATGCGGCCAGGGTATGCGATTGAATATGATTATATCGATCCAACCGAGCTACATCCATGGCTAGAGACCAAACGTTTGCCAGGTCTTTTTCATGCTGGTCAGATCAATGGTACCACCGGTTATGAAGAAGCGGCTGCGCAAGGTTTGATGGCCGGCATCAACGCGCTTCGGTCTTTGGACAAGGCCAAAGACCCATTTGTTTTGTCGCGGGCGGAGAGTTATATCGGGGTGTTGATCGATGATTTGGTGACCAAAGGTACCTTGGAGCCTTATCGGATGTTCACTTCGCGGGCGGAGCACCGGCTGCACTTACGTGAAGACAATGCGGATCAACGATTGTTGCCGTATGGTGTGGATTTGGGTTTGGTTGCTGCCGATGTCTCGAACAAATACGAAAAAGCCATGCTGGCCATCACGCAAGTTGAGGAGCAGCTTCGTAGCATTGTGCTTAAACCCAACGCCGCAACCAATGCCAAGATCGAAAGCCTAGGGATCAAAACCTTGGTCAATCCCAATACGTTGGCGGAGTTTCTCAAACGCCCAGAAGTCGATTGGCCGACTGTATGTATCTTAGAGCCATCTTTGCAAAATGTTCCACGTGAAACATATGAAAGGGTGGTCATTCACATCAAATGTGAAGGCTACCTAAAAAAAGAACAAGTCGAAGTGGCGCGCGCCCTGAAAGAAGAAAGTGTCGCCATCCCACAAGGTTTTGACTTTACCCAGGTCCAGAGCCTGTCCAATGAGGTCAAAGAAAAATTGATCCGCATCCAGCCTGCCACCCTGGGTCAAGCTGCGCGAATTTCCGGGGTCACCCCTGCCGCCATTGGCGTTTTGTCAGTGCATATCAAAAAGGCGAAAGCGCAAAAAAATCGCACGATTTGACCTCGATTTTGCGTAAAAACATAAAATTGATGATCTTCCCGTAGCGGGCTAATTTTCATCATCGATAACAAATTGTAATAGACCTTTGGACAATAGCGCATAGGGATTGTACTGCATGAGAATGTTGGTATCTTTTTTTGGGGATACAAGCTGGCAGTTGCCGTGTAGTGCAAGTCCTAAACGACTTCCACGCGGTGAAATAATGGTGATGGGTGCTATTGCCATTTCATTGGCAATGTAGCTAGAATAACATATCAATGAGGAATGGCCTTGGCATCCTTCCACATAGATCTCATCGATATACTCTTGGTCAAAGGTGATATCAACGATGGCAGAAACTTCGAGCATATCAACAATGTTCTTCCAGGCATCTCGTTCATAAATGTCAAAAGCTGTCGCGAGCTGCAAATCTTCTAAAGTGATTTCGACCGATTCGGACGTTGCTGCCTTGATTCGAAAATTTTTGCGTACGTGTTTTTGTTCAATATAAGCTGCATAAGCTGCCGATGCTGCAGCCAGAGGCGGTTCTTGCAGTGTGATGACGTCGACCGAACATGCCAAGTACTCCTGGTTTTCAGTAGCTTGGGCGAGGGCCGCTACGCTGCAGAATAGCGTAAACACTGGCAAAAAAATATGTCTGCTCTTGATCCCCATGATCCTCCTAAATTTCAGGACCATCATACTACAAATAAACCAAAAAAGAAACCTCGCGTCAGCGCATAAATGCGAGTGTCGTTAACAAAAATATATGGACAAGGGCGGTAGGATCGATGTACAAGGTGTCCCGACACTTATGGATACGCAAACAAAGCAAAGGTTCGGACACGTCACAGCCATTTCCAATCAAAAGGGTGGGGTTGGTAAAACCACCACCGCGATTAATTTGGCCTCCTCGCTCGGCGGATTGGAGAGAAAAACCCTGCTGATCGACATGGATCCACAAGCCAATGCCACCAGTGGTGTCGGCATGTACAGTTTGCCGGAAAATCATCCCACCGTCTATGAGGGGTTGATT
>JAGRMV010000271.1 GCA_020441045.1 Deltaproteobacteria bacterium
TCGATATCTACTTTCGAAAAAAAACCAGAAACTACTTTCGCTGATTACATGGATATCTATTGCAGGCGTGACAGTAGGCGTGATGGCACTTTGCGTGGTGATTTCAGGCTTTTCTGGATTCCAAACAAGTTTTCGTGAAAAAATATTAGGCAATAACGCGCCACTGATTTTATTTCATTTTTCTGAAGATATTGAAAACTATGCAAAGCTGATCGAAGATATTGAGTCGGTTGAAGGGGTCAAAGGGGCGTCACCTTTTGTCTATTCTGAGGTGCTTGCACAGTCAGAAACAGGGCAAAGTGCAGGAATTATTGTGTATGGCATTGACCCGGATAAAATTGGCCAGGTAACAGATCTGGCAGCGGATATGGTCGACGGCAAGATTGCAGATTTACAGCCTAAAGATGCATCGTCGATGCCTACCATGATTTTAGGTAAGGATTTAGCTGAGAGAGAGTTGGTTGCATTTCGAGGCATGAAAGTGGATTTGGTTTCTCCTAAGGGTGATGTCACGCCATTTGGACTGGGACCGAAAGTCAAAAGATTTGAGGTAAGTGGTATTTTTCATAGCGGTATGTATGAATATGATTCAAAAAGCGCATATATTCATTTGCATGAAGCGCAAAAAGTCTTCGGGACGCTTGGTAAAGTTCGTGGCATTCAAATCAATGTCTTTGATATCGAGCAAGCAGAAAAAATCGCTGCCAAAATCCAGTCCAAAATAGGAAGTGATTTTTATATTCGACATTGGATGGAATTAAACCAAGATTTATTCTCAGCATTTCAAACTGAAAAAAAATTATCGTTTATTGTGTTGGCGATGATTATTTTGGTGGCCTCGTTTAATATCATTGGCACGCTTACGTTATTGGTGATGACCAAAGGAAAAGAAATTGCAATTCTCAAAGCCATGGGTGCGACCAAATGGACTGTTCAAAAAATTTTTATGATCAGTGGTACCTTGATCGGCGTAATTGGCACACTCAGTGGATTGCTGATCGGTTATATAGCTTGCTATCTTTTAGAAAACCATTTTCAATTTAAACTCAATGCAGGGGTTTACCAAATGGATCATTTGCCCATTGATACAGATCCTTTTGAGTTTGCATTGATTGGTGTATGCGCCTTGGCGATTTGTTTTATGGCAACGATTTATCCATCCTATCGAGCTGCTTCGACAGAACCATCAGAAGGACTTCGCTATGAATGATCTGATGCATGTGCAAGGCATTGCGAAAGTCTATCAAAAGGCGCATGATCAAGTTGATGTCATTGAAGATGTTCATCTTCGTATTGCCAATCGTGAATCTATTGCGATCATGGGTGAAAGTGGTGCGGGTAAATCCACATTGTTGCAAGTCATGGGAGGGCTATTGTCGCCATCCAAAGGCAAAGTACTCGTTGATGGCGTCTCTTTGTATGATGTTCGTGATGCCCAGCGCGCGCAGATTCGAAATCAAAAAATAGGTTTCGTTTTTCAATTCCATTACCTGTTACCGGAATTTACTGCACTGGAGAATGTGTGTATGCCTGCGCGTATTGCAAGGCTACATGGCTATGAAGAAAAAGCCAAAACGCTGCTTACGCAAGTAGGACTAGAACATCGTCTGACACATAAACCATCCGAACTATCAGGGGGTGAGCAGCAACGTGTTGCCATTGCGCGAGCTTTGATGATGCAACCCTCGATTCTTTTAGCAGATGAACCAACCGGAAATTTGGATCAAAAAACATCTGATCAAGTTGCGCAGGTCTTGTTTTCATTGATGCAGGAGAAAGGCGCCTTGGTTTTGGTGACGCATAGCATGAGGTTGGCAGAAAAAGCAGATAAAGTTTATCGACTGACCAAGGGTGAGCTGGTATTGGAGTAAGACTTTTGATCACATGAATCGTTTGTTGTTACATATTATGGTTTTTGGGTTGCATTTTACAAACCTATCGGCCGATGCGTTTGCTTCCGATCAAATTACTTCGATTATTGTTGAAGGCAATCAACGTATTGAAGCCAGTGCGATTGAAAATGTACT
>JAGRMV010000272.1 GCA_020441045.1 Deltaproteobacteria bacterium
TCACTTTTGCCATATCGTCAATCAACACCGGCGCGACTTTTTGTTGACCGTCACCAATGATAGGAAAAAAAATCGGAAGCCTCGCACTGTCAACCATTCTATTGAGAGATCGATCCTCGGGCCCATAAATCCATGAAGGCCGCAAAATGGTCCATTGCTGTCCTGTTGCGACAATGGCTTTTTCAGCGCGATCTTTGGCTTGAAACCAAGGCTGCTGGCGTCCTTGTCCTGCGCCAGCGCCACTTATATATAATAGACGGGATATATTTTGCTTTTGCGCAGCTTCGCATAAAATTTCTGTACCACGTCCATCTATATTATTATAGGTCCAACCCTTGGACGGATTTTCAAACGGCGCACCTGGAAATTGTACACAATGCACGATCGCGTCACAATCTTGCATGGCCGCTGCAACACTTTGCGGATCAAGAATATCACCTTTGACATACAAAGCACCTGGAACTCTTTGCTCAGGCGGTACTGCCAGCGGATTGCGTGACAGAACCTGAACGGTTTCATGCTGCTCAACCAGCTGTCGCGTGATGGCGCGACCAACAAAGCCGGTACCTCCTGTCACAAGTGTTTTGATCATACGGGCTTTGCATGTATCATGGCTACTAGCGTCCGTAAAGTCTTCCATGTGTCTAAGTACTCAATATCATTAGCGCAATACAAATCGCTTCTTGCCTTATCGCGTCAATTATGGTATGGGACTATATGCAGTTTTGGTCTCAAAACAAACGACACATCCTGGTCTTTGGTGGACTGTTATTCCTTTTAACCAGCTGCACATCAGCACCTGAAAAGGCTCCGGCGATCAACAACGCTTCTTCTTTGAAAGCAACACATGATCAAACAACCTATCAGGAAACTGCCCCCACAAAAGTGGATACGGGATCCGTCAAGAAGACCGATTTTGAAATCCAATTGTGTAAAACCTACGATGAAGAATTTTTCTCAGCTGTTGCACGGCATCTGACTGCTAAGATTGACGATTACGCATCACTACAGGCCAAAGGTCTATCGACATGGATTCAAGACAACCAATCATCATACGCCTCGCTGCTCGCAAATATAAAGGATACGCCAGGTAATAACTACTGTGACCTTTTTACTTTGATCAATCGCACCGTCTATCAAAACAAGTATGCCCAAAGCGATAAAGACAATACGTTTACATACCAGCAATATGCCATATTTAGTTTGAATGTTTTATTTCATTACAGTCTGCAATATCTCGATCGTTACTCTTATGTCCCCAATATCATCTCGCTGTCCCATCCCGAACAACCTTTATTTAAAAGAACCTTTAACTCTTTATCGATACCACTACTAGATCGCGTTGATTATGCTTGGCGCAAACCGACAGCCCTGGTGGTAGATCCATCTTACAATGGCAATTTAAATAGCGAAGGAAACTCTGAAGAAGATGAACCAGTAGAGATTGCAAAGTGGTCGTTGATCACGGCGATCAAAAACTACCGTTTTACCAATTTTTCTTTTGAGCAAGTCCAAGACTTCTTGCGTTTGGGAGTTCCCGAAGGATATGTGCAGATTACTTTGTCACAGCCCAATGGTAACGCCGATTACCTTGAAGTCAAAACCACACCGACCGAACGTGAAAATGACAGCTCCGTCAAATCACATTTTATTGACTATATAGAAGGAGACCAGAGCATTCTCTATATCCGCGTCTCACAAGTTTCAGAAAAATCAAAAGACCTTTTTCTTTCCAAACTGCCAACCCCGCTTTCTGAAATCAAAAAATACAAGGGCATGATCATTGACTTTAGCAGTAACCGCGGCGGTGATGCAGAATTTGCAGGTAAAATTGCTGCTACTTTTCTCCCATTTGGCTCCCCCCTTTATCGCGCAGAATCGCAACAATATACAAAAGGAAAAAAACAACGTGTGACCGAACTCTACACCCATCAATATCCCTCACTTGAAAAATTTGACCCGGCCGACTTTCCACCGACCATTGTCATTTTGAGTCGAGCTACTGCCAGCGCGG
>JAGRMV010000273.1 GCA_020441045.1 Deltaproteobacteria bacterium
TGGATCCAAACCCGGCCCGTTCCCTGCAATGTCGCCAAAAAGATCCCTTCACCACCAAAAATCATCGATTTTAGACTGCCGGCTCGTTCGATATCGTAATGGAGTGAAGATTCAAAAGCAACCACGCAACCGGTATCAATCATGATCTTTTCATTGCGCAAGTGTTTTTCAACAATACTACCACCGGCGTGCAGGTAGGCGTTGCCGTCGCCCTTGAGTTTTTGCAATATAAAGCCTTCCCCACCAAAAAAACCCGCCCCCAACTTTTTTTGAAATGCAATGGACACCTGCGTGCCTTTGGCTGCACATAAAAAAGCATCTTTTTGGCAAAGTACTTCTCCATTGGCATATTGCGATAATGCCAATGGCACAATCTTACCTGGGTAAGGCGCGCCAAACGACACCACCTTTTTGCCCTGACTTTGGTTGGTAAAATGGGTCATGAACAAAGACTCACCTGTCAATTTACGCTTGACCGCCTGCCCGGCTTTGCCCCAAAAGCCTTGATCAATCTGTGATCCATCACCAAACTTGGCCTCAAACACGATCCCCTCATTCATATAGACCATCGATCCAGCTTCGGCAATCACGGTCTCTTGCGGATCTAACTCAATTTCCACAAACTGCAAGTCATCCCCGTATATTTTATGGTCTACGACATGGCTGGTGGGTGTTGACATCTTGGACTCCTTTTATTTGTTACATGAGACTTCGTATGGCTGTTTGGGTTCGACCTTTTCGCAATACGAACCGCTCTTAAACCACACCAAGTACTACTCTTGATCATCTGTGCGTTTCAAAATACGAAACTCGACCCGACGGTTTTGGTATTTGCCTTCTTCTGTCGTATTGTCGGCAACAGGAAAGTCCTCACCATAACCAACGGCGCGCATACGGCTTTTATCTACACCGTATTTGAATAAATGCAATAAAACAGCATCTGCCCTGGCTTGAGAGAGCTTGGCATTATAATCGCCCGCACCGACATTGTCAGTATGCCCAGCGATTTCAATCAGCTCAACATTTGGATTTTCTCGTAAAACGCGGGCAATTTCTTCTAGTAGTTTTTGTGAGTTATAGGTCAGTAAGGACTTGCCAATTTCAAACTGCACCTTTTCAGAGATTTCAATCCGTTTTTTGTCTTCCGAAATGGTGACTTTTTTAGGGGTAATCCCAAACGCAAACTCAATGTATTTTTCTTCTCCGCCTTTTAATGCGACGTATTTGGTAGGTGACTCCATACCGTTAGACTTGGCAAAAAACTCATACTGCCCTTCTTCAAGTTCAAACACATTTTCTGTCAACTCTGAAATCGGTAAAGGTTTGCGTGTTTTGTCATTGGCAAAGTACACCAATGCCTCAATGTCTTTGCCCATTTTGTTTTTGGCAGCGATGGTCACACGAGCCGTCAATGATGTTTCCACCACAGGCTCTTTGGGTTTGGTTTGCAGCAAACCAAAGTCATACGGGCTATCCATACCGGCAACAATATTGACTTGATCCTGCAATGGCTGAAAGTCCGGGTGAGTAATCACAATTGCGCACGGACCCTCTTGGATTTTTTTGCTGGTAAATAATCCTGATGCATCTGTACTAAGTAGATTACCACCACAGGCTTGAACCTTGGCACCGACTACAGCATCACCGGTTTCAATATTGGTCACGTACCCGCCAATGGTGCCTTTGTTACTACTTGCCGCTGGTTTTGATGGCGCCGAAGAAAACGTATCATTGCTACTAAAGCTCACAGGGCTGTCTTGACCTGCTAGCCCAAACATATAATTGAGTCCAAAATAAATGGAATAGGTGGGCTCTTTAAATGTACCCGAAACTGTGGCATCGGCTTTTGAAGGCGCGACATCAACTCCACCCATCAAACCAAGGGCGCGATCTCGGGTGGGAAAAACATGCGTACCGACTGTCACCCTTTGCGGAGTCGAGGAAAAACTCCCCCCA
>JAGRMV010000274.1 GCA_020441045.1 Deltaproteobacteria bacterium
GTGCTGTGCATTTTTGGGAATTTTTTCGCCTTTTTATTCCTGCAGCGGTTAATTTCCTGGTTCCTGCATTTGTGATGCAGTTTTTTATTGCTGATGAAGTGCCCGAAGGCGCGCTTGACGCTGATCTGCAAACAAAAAAGGGTGGTGGTGCAATTGTTGTCTTGTTTTTGTTTACGATTTTAACGACAGTTTTTTTGCATCTTTACTTACACATACCAGCATTCTTTGGCATGCTCTTGGGACTAACCTATCTCACGATTTATGACTATTTTTTGCAACAGCGTAATAAACGTTGGACCAAGTTCATGCATAAAGTATTGCAAACGCCCAATGATCCGACCAAATATAGTGTTTTTGATGGTATTGCCCAAGCTGAATGGGATACGTTGTTCTTTTTTTATGGCGTTATTATGGCCGTAGGAGGTCTGGGGTTTATTGGGTATCTAGAGTGGACATCCGAGTTTATGTACAATGATTTGGGACATACTACTGCCAATGTTCTGGTAGGAGTACTTTCTGCATTGGTAGATAATATTCCGGTGATGTTCTCTGTTTTGGCCATGCATCCAGACATGTCTACATCACAGTGGTTGTTGGTGACACTGTCTGCGGGAGTTGGCGGAAGCATGTTGTCTGTAGGGTCTGCAGCGGGCGTAGCCATTATGGGACAGGCCAAAGGTCATTATACGTTTATGCAGCATTTAAAATGGACGCCAGTGATTATCTTGGGTTTTGCTGCCAGTGTTGGTGTGCATCTTTTGCTTAATGGATTTTAATAGGTTATGCAAAGACCAGCATTTATCAAACATTATACTGAGCTCATGGATGAAGATCGTGCGCATTACCCTGGTAGCGATGAATTACTCAGTATTGGAGCCCCTGTCGGACGAGCTTTAGGACTAACCAAAATAGGAGTCCATATTGAAAGATTGCCGCCCGGTAGAAGAACATCTTGGCCACATGCTTCAAAAAGATGAAGAAGAGTTTGCCTACGTGATTGAAGGCACACCGAAGGTATGGGTGGATGGATATGTCCATGATTTGACACCTGGTGATTTTATTGCATTTCCTGCAGGGACAGGCATTGCACATACTTTTATCAATGATACGGATACCAATGTACTTCTGCTTGTAGGTGGGCAAGCATCTAAACCTGGCAATCGTATATTTTACCCCCTCCATCCTGCAAGAAATGATGAAAAGAAAAGCAAAGGTGAGTATTGGGAGGACCATCCCCAACATATTTTAGGGCCACATGATGGTCTGCCAGCCCTACAAAAAAATCCTAAATAAAAAACAGTTGGTTCTATGTTTTCCGTGTCCAAGAAGTCGCATTGATTTTTGCGCCTGATAACAGGGCTAAGCCACACATTTTAAGCCAGAGCATAAAAATGATTACACCACCAATACTGCCGTAAATTTTATCATAATGGCCAAAGTTTTTAAGATATAGTCGAAAGGCAAGCGTCCCCATCATCATAAACAGTGTTCCAAATAGACTCCCATATGTGAACCATTGAAACTTGCGTTTGATATTGGGCCCCCAATGATAGATCAAAGATAAGGTGCCATTGATCATCAGGAAAGCAATAATCCATTGGAATGCAGAAAAAGCATAGGCTGTAAGTGTAGGCCAATGGAAAAAGTTTTGTACATACCCCTTGGCAAGGCTCGCGATAATAAGCATAACAAAAACACCAAGGATCATAGCAGTAAATAACAGCATTAGAAAAAATGCAATAAGCCTGGTTTTGACCCAGCCTCGAATTTCTTGCACGCGATATATTCTGTTTAGATGATCCATGGCTGCAACAATGCCACTGGTTGCGGTCCATAAGGTCATCAATAATGCAAAAGAAAGAAGCCCAGCTCTTTGGTTGAAGACCACTTCAGCAATCACTTTTTCAAACATCAAACTTG
>JAGRMV010000275.1 GCA_020441045.1 Deltaproteobacteria bacterium
AGACAGGTCTTTCTTACTTGCGACCTCTACAAATTGCTTTCGAATCTGAAAAGTTTATGCTTCCGATCCGGCTAGGTACACTCAATGCCAAGGGTAAACAAGATATCATCGCATATATGCTAACCAAAAATGGACGTGTCGAAACCACCAATTATCGTACGACTGAACTTCCCACAGATTTAGATCTACCGATTTTTGTCAAAGATGAGTTCGCCTTGTTTTACCAGGATATGTTTGCAACCCAGGCCAAAAAAGAAAAGTACCGCACCGTATTTACTGAATATTTTTGGAACATGGGCTGGTGTGATCCGTGTGCCGCTGATCCACTAACACCCACTGAGCTTAGAAAACTTGGTGTATTTTGGGTCAATGCGCCGGTAAGCAAAAAATTGGCGCCAAGAATCCTGCAACGCCAACCCGCAATGGGGCAAATGATCAATCAGCCAGTGCAAGTCATGGTTACTCGACTCCATTTACGCTATGATAACAATACCTTTCCAGAAGATTTGTTTTTCCAAGAAACAAAAGATCAAAACAACTTTCAGGCACGTTATGTGTTGCGACACCCTTTTAAAGGAAACCCTAATCAATGTGATGCAGCTCGAGACTATTATGAAAATGTTTTACCTCTGCGCCAAGACAATGAGGCGCAAAATTTGGCTCGTTTGACAGGTTGGGACATAAACGACATTCGTAAAAGAGCTGGATACACAGATATGCCTAAACCTACACCATGGTGGGAAACACTTTGGAATTAAAAAAGAGAGCTTTCGCTTATGGCTCGAAAACAACTGATTTGTCCAGAAAGCTCTTACTCAGCAAGGAAGATTGACATCAATACCGTGTTTTACCACGCCTGTATCAATCCAAGTAAGATGTATACGTATAATCATCGATTATACGTATACAATCAACCAAGCGACAAAACTAATATGTCCTATGATACTTAGTAAACCACCGAAGTAGTAAATGTATGCTTTTTGTTCTTGTGTCATCGTTACATCCTTTTCTATCATTGATGACACCTACTATTTCAAAAAGCATACCAAACAAGCTTTTTCAAAAAAAACTGAATGAAATAAGATAGTTGCATTTTTTCTTGCAAATAATGTTCACGGGTTCCATTGTGACTTTTTGCGTTATTTTGCTCACCGCTGCGACGTGCAAGACGCAAAAAATTATTCTATGCGGCATTTGTCTTGTTTACTGACAAAGTTGTAGCTGCAAATGGTTGTTTTATTGGCTTTTACGGTAATTTGCATGGTGTGATCCTCTACTTTTTGGCCCTTATTGGATAACCGAACCGTGTGCTGCCCTTCTTGGATTTTAAACTTGGTCAAAGGGGTTTCTTGGATCATTTTCCCATTGATGTATACATAAGACCAAGGCACTGTAATCATGCCAAAAACACCTGTTTTTAAAGCATTTTGCTGATTGCCGAGCGTGGAGGTAACAATTTGTTTTTGGGCTTTTTTGACAGGCTTAGGTTTAACTTTGATCTTGTTTAAAAACACTTTTTTTTGGATCTCTTCAGGACTTTGTACATCAATACTTGTGGTTTTTTCTTCATACCCCTCTTTATTGAACGTCAATTGATATTGGCCACCTACTTCAAGATCCAATGAACTTGGCGTTGTTTTTTCCACATCTACGCCATTGAGCTTAATTGAGGCGCCTGTAGGATCAGAACTGAGTGAAACTTTCGCTAGTGTACTGACGACAGGTTTGGGATCCAGTACAAATCGCATTTCTTCTTTGTAGGTTTCTTGCGTCAGGACCTTCTTAATGGGTAAATGCCCCGCCAGCTCAAATTCAACTTGTACAGGACTGCTAAAATCTAAGTTTAGGAAACCTGGTGTAACCACACCCGTCACCTGTCCATTGAGCATGACTTCGGCTCC
>JAGRMV010000276.1 GCA_020441045.1 Deltaproteobacteria bacterium
TGATGCCAACAGAAGAAGCTTTTGCCATTTCTTTTTTATAAAAACGTTGGATAAAGCCCATCAAATCGACATGTGAGATTCGCACAGGTCTACCCAGTGGTGCATGCTGTACCAAAAACTCATTCAAATCATCGACAATATCCTGTGCGTGCTGGTAACGTTCTTCTCTATCATGGGCTAAAATCTTAAGCATAATTGCTTCAAGGTTTTTAGGTATATCTTGTCGTACCTCACTAGGTTTGACCAACTTCCCTTCTCGAACCAACTTGATTGCTTCAGGAATCGTATTGGAAGCAAAAGGTCGCAAACCTGTAAGCATTTCATAAAAAATAATACCTAATGAATACAAGTCACTTCGATGATCAATATCAATATCTGAACGAGTCTGTTCAGGTGACATATAGCCAATTTTTCCACGAATAATGCCAACTTGTGTTTTATGACTTTGACTCTGAGCTTTTGAAATACCAAAATCTGCTACTTTCACATCTCCTTGAAAAGAGAGTAAAATATTAGCTGGACTTACATCCCGATGCACAATCGCCAACGACTTCCCATTTTCATCTTTACGACGATGCGCATAAGATAAACCAATAGCAATTTCACGGATAATGTGCGAGGCCATATCAATCGTGAACGGCTCATGATGGCTCGCGACTTTGGTGATCAAATCTTTTAGTGTGATGCCATCGATATATTCCATGGCGATGTAAAACTGTTCATTGTGTTTGCCAAATTCGACCATTGAAACAATATTGGGGTGATTTAATCGCACCATCAGCTTTGCTTCATCATGCAAAAGCGAAATAAACTCTTGATCGGTGGAATACTGCGGCAAAATACGTTTGATCGCAAAAGTCTGGATTGACGCATCTGACATCTTCGCAGCAGCTTTATAAATAACCGCCATACCACCAGAAGCGGCTTGCTCGATCAGTAAGTACTTACCAAACTTTTCCACACTGAACTTTGATTGACTCATAAACTCTCTTTAATATTATAGGGAAACATTGCCATCTCGACCATTAACTTTTGTGAAAAAATTGGGCCAGTTTATGACAGGCTTTGATAGAACGATGCCCAGACCAAAACAAATCTTCACCAGAAAATGGTATTACCAATGTCCCAGGCATTTTTTTTTGCCAATAGATGATATCTTCTTGGTTAAATTTATAGGGTTCAGAAGGAAGAATCAATATATCAGCTTTTGTGCCAATGATTTCATCCTCTGTCATGACGGGATAACGATTTTCGCTGCAAGCATTACATCCACCCGCAAAAGTCACCAGGTTGTGTGGATAGGTGCATTGACCAACCACCATCCATGGATTTTTCCATATCATGATCAAAACTTTCGTATCGGTTACCGGATATGGTTTTGCCAAGAACTTCTTATAATCGGTGATCATCTTATGACTAGATTTCGGAGCATCGCTAAGCTGCTGAAGATCTTGTAATAAGCTGAGCGTATCATCAACTTTTTCAGGATAGGTTACCCACACATTCAGCCCCAAATCACGTAAGGCTTCAACATCTTCTTTTGTATTTTCCTCAAAATTGGCAATAACGAAGTCCGGCGCAAGATTTTCAATTCGTTTGATATTCGGCGTTTTGGTACCTCCAACACGAGGAATTGAAGCCACGATTTCTGCAGGTTCAATACAAAAAGAGGTTCTGCCAACAGGCAGCACATCAAACGCAATTAAAGATTCAGTCACACTAGGAACGAGACTAACAATTCTCTTGGGCTTCTCTGTAAAAGATAATAGGGACTGGTCGGGATACTGCCGAAAATGAATCATCCCACATCACACCAGCTTATAAACGCGCGCCTTTTTACGATTTGAAAAAATAAACGCAATCTT
>JAGRMV010000277.1 GCA_020441045.1 Deltaproteobacteria bacterium
TTTGCTCAAGGGGTATTCTGGGGTGCAGCCTGAGATTCCTGCAAGGCTCGCGGCATTTCTCAACCACGATATCACACCTTGGGTGCCAAGTAAGGGTTCTGTAGGAGCATCTGGGGATTTGGCACCGTTGTCGCATATTGCACATAGTTTGATGGGCGAAGGGCAAGTCTATTATCAAAATACATTGATGTCAGCGCTAGAGGTCATGCAAAAGTTGGGGTTGAAGCCGATCGTATTTGGTCCAAAAGATGGTTTGGGTATGATCAATGGTACTCACTTGATGGCGGCGCAAGCCGTAATGGCCATTGAAAAAATAGAGTACTTGTTAAAGGTCGCTGATCATATGGCGGCGCTTTCGATTGATGCATTACGAGGATCTAGTCTTGCCTTTGATGAAAAACTACATGCACTCAAAGCCCACCCTGGACAGGTCGCCAGTGCCAAAAATATTGCAGCACTTTTGCAGGGATCCAAAATTTTGCAAAGTCACGCAAACTGTGACCGCGTGCAAGACCCATATTCCCTGCGCTGTGCTGCGCAGGTGCATGGTGCTTCCAGGCAAACACTAAACCATGCCAAAGAAGTGGTGGCGACCGAGTTGGCCTCTGTAACAGATAACCCCATTGTCTTTGCTGATGCGCAAAGAACTATTTCTGGAGGGCACTTTCATGGCCAGGCTTTGGCTTTTGTGATGGACTATATGGCAATGGGGCTGGCCGAAATTTGTAATATTTCAGAACGAAGAGTGACCAAATTACTCAATCCAACTTTTTCACAGTTGCCAGCTTTTTTGGCCAAAGCTTCGGGTTTACACAGTGGGTTGATGATTGCGCAGTATACTGCAGCCTCATTGGTTGCTGAAAATAAAGTCTTGAGTCATCCGGCCTCCGTGGATTCGATTTCAACCAGTAATGACAAAGAAGATCATGTTTCGATGGGGCCCAATGCAGGAAGAAAGCTGTTTACCATCATTGAAAATACCTATGATTGTTTAGGGATTGAGGCGCTCTGCGCTTCGGAAGCAATTGAGTTGTTGCGCCCGTTGCAGTCTTCTCCTGAGCTCGAAAGACTGCACAAAGGTATCCGCAAACATTGCGCACAAGCCAATCAAGATCGTTATTTTGCATCTGAGATCAAAGCAATTGCCGATGATTTACGCCAGCAAATTACGCTGTGATACTACTAGCGTGCACAACAAAAATCGATGGTATGTAAAGAAGTGTTTTGCAGCGCTATATTTGTAAAAAAATTGCGCTTTATGTCTAGCGCGTTAGAATAGTGTCTCATAGGTTTTATCAGTTTATCTTGTAGGGAGATCCATATGCAAAAAAGAGTGATGTTTATTAGCGGTTCTGTTTGGGAAGCTGAGTTGTTTATTCAAAGACATTCAGCTATTACGCATATTCCATGGGAAGATCAAAAAACATTTCTTTATTCGCAGCCGCAGTTATTTGATGATTTACAGTGTATTTTTGTGGTTACAGGATATGATGCGCTTCATGCCAAAAAAGCGCTCACAGATGCGTTAGAACAGTTTCAGTGTATCGATTATGTGATTGGTCATGGTTTTTGTACGGGCCTGATCAAGCATTCTGAGGCTGGCGACTCGGTTTGGATCAAACAAATGATGTTGGCGTCGCATCCTGAAATATTGCAACAACCTCACACCATACCGCATAATATGCATCCATCGCCTATTTGGACCAAGGCGTTGGCACTGAAAAAAACATTTTCCAATGAAATTGAAAAAGCAGCCGTCTATGCTTCATCAAACATGGAAGTGATGGATCCGATTTGTGGCATTTGGTACAAAGTATTGATGCAATCGCCGGTTGCATTCTCGTTTATCAAATCGATTTTTG
>JAGRMV010000278.1 GCA_020441045.1 Deltaproteobacteria bacterium
TTATTATTACAAATAACAATAACTGGTTGCCAAATCCCTCCCATCATTGCTCAAATGACCGCAACAATCAATATCTCAAGTGAAACAGCCACCAGTCAAAGCTCAGTCGCCAATGTTAACTTCAATGAAGTTGACTATGAGGTCATTGGCGGTGAATCCATCATCCAGTTTTCCAATTCTGATGGATATACCATTCAATTCCAGCTTTTGGGTTCATCACCGAATCCAACAAGCTATAGCATGTCATCTGGCAACTCACTTTCTGGGGCTTTTTTATTAACCAACAACGGGCAGAGTGTGAGTGTAAACGTAGTCAGTACAGGTTTAGGTAGCTTAGAAATCACCTCGATCCTGATTGAAAACGATCAAGTTACCAGCATGTCCGGCTCATTTAAAATCAATGTAACTTCAGGTTCAGCCGAACAAGAAGCAGACGGTATCATCGAAGGTATTATTAGTTTTTAAGCCGCAAGAAAAAGATCTATGACACCATAGGGCCAAACCATGGCTGCGTAATCACGTGCTCTAAAATCTGCACAGCGTTGAGCGCAGCGCCTTTTCTGACATTATCTGAAACGACCCATAAATGAAAACTATGTGCATCCAAGCCTGGTCGAACACGCCCAACATAGACATCATCTTGCCCCTGACAATCGGTCAATATTGGATATACATTTTGTTCAGGCGCATCGATGAGTTTAACACCAGGCGCGTTCGATAAAATTTCACGCACCTCGTTGATGTCCACTTCTTCTTCGCATTTTACATGCAACGACATACCATGACCTATAAAGGTTGGAACCCGTACACATGTTGACGTAACGGCAATAGAATCATCCAAAATTTTTTTGGTTTCGCGGTCCATCTTTCTTTCTTCATCTGAAAAACCATCTTCGTCCAAAGCACCAATGACAGGTAAACAATTGAATGCTATACGGTGATCAAAGACATGATGCCTATAGTCTCCGGTTTGAAACATCGATTGAACCTGACTAGACAACTCTTCAATACCTTTCTGGCCAGCTCCTGAGACTGACTGATAAGAAGAGCAAACAACTTGCTGCACAATCAATTGTTGATGAATGGGGCCCAAGGCCATCAACATACCAATGGTCGTACAATTCGGGTTGGCAATAATAGATTTGGCTGGCGCCCGGTCAAGCTCAAATCCATTAACTTCTGGAATAACCAACGGAACATCTTTATCCATCCGATAAAAACTGCAATTGTCAATGATCACCGTATGATGGATCAGCTCTGGAGTGAGAAATTTTTCACTCACTTTTGAGCCAGCCGAAGCTATTGCAATATCAACCTGGCCAAAAAAGTCTTTCGTGAGCTCCTCAACCTCAATGTCCTTTCCCATATACGTTCGCGTTTCACCAGCAGAATGCTTGCTCGCCGCCAAATGCAACTGCTTGGGAAGAAGCCCACGGCTTTCCATGATTTCCATAACTTGTTGCCCCACAACGCCAGTGGCGCCAATAATACCAATATGCAAATCTTCAATATTCATAACTCTCGATCCTATAAACTAGATACCATTTCAGGAAGTAATGTTGTCATGAGCTTTGTCATTGTTTGCAATGAAGCCTTGGACACTTTGCTCATATCATCTTTTTCAGTATGCCAGAAGACTCCAGGAGTATTTTTACCTCCGAAAGTATAATCCATCAAATGCAACGTAGGAATGCCCTTTTTAATAAACGGCACGTGATCATCCTCGACAAACATCCACTGCGAACTTAAAAGCTTTTGCATAGACAATTGCGCCAATGATTTTTCAAGCAGCTGCAATAGTTTTTCGTTTGACCCTCTGGATCGAATGAGCTGCAAATCCTCTTCACTAATCATAT
>JAGRMV010000027.1 GCA_020441045.1 Deltaproteobacteria bacterium
ACTCGTCTTTGGTCAAATAAACCGTATGAGGATCTAGGTTTTGCACCATGCCCTTGATCGCCTGTTCAATCAATATCTCATTATCTAAACGATCAATGTAATTCTGCTCGAGATATCCCAGCACCTTGGAGAATGTTTCAAGTTTCTTAAAGGTTTTTTCATCTGCCAGATTGGGCTGCTCTACTAAGTCTTTAGACTCGGTGGCAAAAGAACAATGAATAGATACAAAAAACAAAAAAAGGAAAGTACGTATTTTCATAGATACGGAATTCTCTCACCTGCATTTGCATTTAGCAAGTGCTTTTGTATTCTACTACAGTTGACCTTGTACATATTGATATAAAAACGGGTGTAACGCGTTCAAAGCCTCTGACAAATCAAACATGAAAGCGATCAACACCGCAAGTTACGACCAGGAGCAATGTGCTTGCGTAACTTGGGCCAAGAACAATGCGCTATAATGCTGAGGACGAGGCGCGTTCTTTTTTATGGATATCGGCGACGCTTTCACCTGAATTTGCGCCCGTGGCAGTCCATTGTGTTGGCAAATGCACATCCATTTGCGGGAAAGGGATACCAATACCAGCTTTATCAAGCGCACTTTTTACATTTCTTATCAGTTGATCACTGACAGGCCAAAAGTGCTCTGATGCCACCCAAACCCGAACAGACCAATCTACAGATGAAGCACCTAGACCTGTGATGACAACGGCCGCAGCTGGTTCCGATAGCACATGCTCCGTGTTTTGTGCAGCGGCAAGAAGGACTTCACGGGTTTGGTCCATATCTGCGGCATATTCAGTTCCAACGGCTACACTGACTCGACGTTTGGCATGAAAAGATGTGTTCTTGATCACATTACCAAATACATTACCATTCGGGATGATGATTCGCTGATTGTCAGGTGTATCCAACGCCGTATTAAAAATATCAATGGTCGCAACGGTACCTGATTCCCCAGCCGTTGTAATGACATCACCAATGCGAAAAGGTTTAAAAACCAAAAGCATGACGCCAGCGGCAAAATGGCCAAGTGTGCCTTGCAAAGCCATCCCAATGGCAAAGCCGGCAGCTGCCAAAATGGCGGCAAAACTGGCTGTTTCAATACCTAAAATCCCCAGACAAGAAACAAGCCCTGCCACAATCACTGAGATACGCGCAAGCTTGCCAAAAAAGTTTTGCAAAGAAACATCGATGCCCGCCTTTGCCAGCGCCCGAATCACCAACCACTTCACCCACTTGGCGACAAAAAAAGTAACAAAGACACCTAGGATAAAAAACCCAAGCTTGGTTGCATATTTTATGATCAACGTATTGATTGTTTCTACATCAAAATTAAACTTCATATCTTCTCCTAGGTGCTTGAACCACCTTATATACGCTTGCAATTTGATTTTGCAAATCATCAGAAAAATCTGGGCATGCTTAGCCAAACCAAGGTTGAGGATTCACGGTGACACCTTTTTTTCGCAGTTCGAAATACAAATGCGCCCCTTTCAGAGAGCCTGTTTCTCCAGCCTCTCCCACTTTATCCCCCTGTTGAATGGGTTGATTGGCAGCCACATCAATCTTCGATAAATGGGCGTAAAGCGAATAGTAATGACTGCCATGATCGACAATCACAACTTTGCCATAGCCTTCAAACCAGCCAGCATACATAACTTTGCCCTGAAAGATACACCGAACTTGATCACCAAGCTTTGCTGCATAATCAATGCCTTTGTGATGCACTTGTGCTTTTAACGTTTTATCTTCATATGCACCATACTTCCTTACAATACTGGCCGTTACAGGTGGAGACAAGACGCCACGTGATTGCTCAAAGGCCCCCTCATCAACAGATGGCGCTTCATCAAATTGGTTGATGAGTTTTTGAATTTTTCGTGAAGCCTCCTCAAGCTCCAGTAAGCTTTGCTGATAAAGCTGCTTTTGGTTTTTAATACTTGCCAGCAGCGTGTTCTTTTTTGCTTTTTCTGCCTCTAGATTTTTTTGGTGGGTTTGGACTTCTTGCAGGAGTGTTTCTTTTTGCTTTTTTTGCTTTTGCAAGAGCTCTTGTTTTGCGGTGAGCTTTTCTACATCACTTTCATATCGAACCACTTGCTCTTTTTCTTTCTCTACCCAATGTGTGATCCATACATTCTGACGACGCCGATCATTGCTTTCCATTTTTTGAAACCATGTCTGCAAAACATTGATCGAACCATGTTGATAAAGATGTTTAATATGCGCCTTCATAAAATCTTTTTGTTGATTTAATTTGTTTTGTATTTTGGTGATCTCGCCTTGAGTTTGCTCCATTGCCCGCTGTTTGCCATCAATGTCTTTTTTAGCTTGCGTGGACATACTGGCATATTGGTCTTTCTTTTTGTCAATATTCTGCAAGTCACCAAGGATATTTTTCCTTTTGCCTTCTATTTCTTTAAGTTGTTTTTTTTGTTGCTCAATTTTTTTCTCAACAGCTTGTAGTTCCTTGCCTGCATTGGTATTTTGATCACACCAAACATTTGTTGAAAGCAGTATAAAACCGGCAAAGAAAATGGCTTTCACTTAAGATATATCCTTTGATGCTAAATAACGTTCCACAGAAAACCACGCACCAACCACTGAGACCGCAATTGCAATCAGCACTAACAAAACTTGATCAAATACCGACATAAACATGAACGAATGACTTAGTAAGGCTGAAAAATTTGTACTGATATAATGATTCAAACGCAAATACCCTATGTACAAAAACACCAATGCCAGCATTGAGCCAAGCAAACCATACAAAGCAGCATTGAGCAGCAATGGTGTACGAATCATCGAAGGAGTCGCACCAACCAATTGCAAGATACCTATTTCATCTTTTTTTGAAAACATGAGCAGACGAATGGTATTGGAAACCAATCCTAAAATCATGATACCAACCAAAATCATCAACACATAGGTCATGGCGTCCAAAAACAAAATCAAATCGATCCATTGACTTAACCACTGTCCGCCATCATCAACTTCGGACACACCGTTGATTTTTTTAAGCTGATTCAACCAATCTTGTAACTGATCTCGATCATCCAAATTTTCAGCCAAACGAATTTCAAATGAAACCGGAAATGGATTTTCACCTAGGGCTTGTAGAGAAGATTTCATATCCGGGTACTGACCTAAAAAAAGTTTTTTGGCTTTTTCAGCACTCACATATCGACAAAGATCTACCCATTTCTTGGCACAATGTTGATTGATAAAGTTACTTTGCTGATGTTGATCCAAAGGCGTATCTATGTAGACATATACCCACTGCAGATGCTTCATTTGATTGAGTGAGCGTTTGATTTGATAAAACCCCATCAACCCGCTACCCACCAAGAAAAAACAAATCGTAATCGTAAATATAGCCAAGAAATGTTGCCTGGGGTTTTCTTGCATTCGGCGGAACGAAGATATGATCAAATAAAGATGTGCTTTCATATTTTCTCCACATCGACGATGCGTCCGGCGTCAATATGTAACTCACGCACATTTGCTCGCTCAACCAGAGACTTCTCATGTGTTGCCATCAAAATAGTCGTACCGCGTATGTGAATATTCTGAAATAATTCCAAAATTTCGATGGACAAAGATGGGTCCAAATTTCCCGTTGGCTCATCCGCTAAAAGAATCTTCGGGTCATTGACCAAAGCTCTGGCAATCGCAACTCTTTGCTGCTCACCACCAGAGAGTTCAAGAGGAAAGGCTTTTGAAAACCTTTCAAGGCCTACTCTTGAAAGCGTGCGTGTTACCTTCTGTTGGATATCCGTTTTCGGTAAGCCCAGAACCTTTAACGTGATCGCAATATTTTCAAATACATTCAAAGAATTGATCAATTTAAAATCCTGAAAGACCACCCCAATGGTTCTGCGTAAAAAAGCAATATTGGTACGGGTCATCCGTGCGACATTTCTACCATCAATGACAATCTGTCCAGTATTGGGTCGCTCTTGGCAAAAAATCATTTTCATCAATGTTGTTTTACCTGAGCCACTTTTTCCGGTTAAAAAAACAAATTCTCCACGATCAATATGTAAATCAATAGCATGAAACACTTCATGTCCTTCACCATAGGATTTATTGACTTGATAAAATTGGATCATCGCACTATTGTGCTTCCTCTGACTTTTTTCTTATATTCTCAGGAATCGTAATATCTCCGTTACGAAGGTCTTGTAACATTTTTTTATGCTGCTCCTGCATCATTGCCTTGATTTGTTTGGTCATGGTTTCAGTATTTTGTCCCTTGAGCAACGCCAGATAATCCGTCTCTGTTTTACATATAATTTGACCCGCATGGAAAAGCTGTGTGACAATTTTATGTAACTGCTGGCCATAATCTTCCGTTTGCACATGAAAAAGAATCCCTTTGTGCCGGATATTATGATTGAACCCTACTTGTTTCATGATGCCTTTTTTATTGTTTCGACTTGTTTTTCAAGCCGATTCATAAAATCACGATCTACTATTTTAGGCAAGACCAGATCGCTGACAAAAACATCTGCATACTGACGATTGACGATGAAACTGATGGACTTGATTTCATCTAAACCAAATAGTGTCTTGAGCAGAGCCAAAAGCACCAATTTTTCTGTTGCCAAGCCCATGCTGCCTGACTGCAACCCATTGCACTCAAGATACACCCTTTGTTGATGCGTAAACCGATGTTGACAGCCAAGCATTTTATCATCAACAACAGCATCTGTTTCAAGAGCACGCTCCATAAAGGTTAAGACTGCACTGACTTTACTTGCAAGGTCCATTTCTGGATCAGTAAATACATACTCCACAGGATTTGATAAAACACCCAGTCGCAGTGGCCGGTACACCTGCAATTTTTCCTCACCGCTTTGAAAAATCTCTGTAGCCGATATATCTATTGGTTTTTGCTGTGTTTCTTTTTCCTGGCAGGCCAGCAACAATAAAAAAAGCAGAAAAATGCCAGCAGATTTTGACAGGCGTAGGTTTTTTGATAGTTTCACGAGCATGGATCCTATAAAACTCATACTTAATGCGGATATTGTCGTAAAAGGTGTTATTCTCATCTTAATCATTTTATCTATCACCTCTTGGGCGATCATGGTGCAAAAAGCGCTTCTTTTCGGCAAAATTCGAAGCAACTGTGAGAAATATATAACTTTCTTTCAAGGACAAAGCAACGTCAACAACATCATTCAAACCTCGCAAAAAGCCTTGC
Source organism: Deltaproteobacteria bacterium (assembly GCA_020441045.1). Lineage (GTDB taxonomy): Bacteria > Bdellovibrionota_G > JALEGL01 > JALEGL01 > JAGRMV01 > JAGRMV01. The sequence goes on from JAGRMV010000027.1 coordinate 5,207, forward strand.
TCAATCCCTTGGCTTCACTTTTTCTCAATGCTTACCAAGTTGTGCAGCGTAATCACGAGAGATCCACATTGCAAGAACGTGTCGAACACTCGCTGATGCGTACAAAGTCGTCTGAAATTTCTTTTTTAGAAAGTAAAATTGCTTTTCTTGCCACCACCGGCAGTGCCGCACCCTTTATCGGTTTATTTGGTACCGTCTGGGGTATTATGAATGCGTTTTTGAGTATTGGTGAAAAAGGCGCGACCAATCTGGCTGTTGTAGCCCCAGGCATTGCAGAGGCATTGATTGCGACTGCGATTGGTCTGGTTGCAGCCATTCCAGCTGTTATTGGATATAACTACTGTGTGCAAAAAATTCGCGGTTTGGGTCAGACCATGGACCAATTTGCTGCAGATATCAGTCAAACCTATCTTCATTTTTTTGAGTAATGCATATGGGTTTTTCTCCACAATCCTCCGATCACCAACAACCCCTTTCGGAAATCAATGTCACACCTTTTGTCGATGTGATGTTGGTACTGCTTATCATTTTCATGGTCACTGCGCCGATGATTCAACAAGGTGTTGAGATTGATTTACCCAAAACAGACGCAAAAGGGTCAGTATCTATCGCAGAAAAAGATATTGTCGTTTCCATTGATAAAAACAAGAACATTTTCATCGGTGAGAAACAAACCTCAGAAAAAGATCTGACGGAAGCTCTACAAACCATTTTTAAAAACAAACAAGTGAAAGTCGCCTACCTCAAATCTGACCAAAAAGTAGATTACGGTTTTGTTGTGCAAATCATGAGCGCTTTGAAAAACGCAGGGGTGGAAAATGTCGGGCTGGTTACTGAGAATCCTTTATAGATCGATAAAGTGGAGGCTTGGCCAGCATTGTGAAGCGTAAACACTCATTTTCTTTTGCTTTATCTATATCTGTAACTATACATTTGATCGCATGTTTCATTCTGTGGATACAGGCCAAACCCATCAAAATAAAAAAATCTCATATCATTCCTGCGCATGTTGTCTGGGCCCCTACTGTTAAAAGCAAACAAAAAACACCTGAGCACAAACTGCCACCCCCAGATGTACCTCGCACAAAGCCCGAACCACCCAAAGAAAAAGCCGTCTCTTTGGAAAAAAAGCCATTGCCAAAAACACCCAAAAAAGAAGAAGAAGAAGATCGAAAAAAACAGCTTGCAGATGCACTTGCGCAAATCAAACAACAAATCGACGATCGACCGATCCCGAAAGATGACAACTTTGCTTCTGGACCCGAAGACAAAGCAGGCACTCTGACATCAGAGCAGATCGCGTCCCTACAGTCATCTCCGGCCATGGATATCTACAAAAATGACATACAAGCCATTATCATCAATAATTTTCTTTGGTACCAATCCGATACCCATTGGGTGACCAAAATAGAGATTAAACTTGCCTCAGATGGGCGTATTGTCGACGCAAATGTTCTCGAATCATCAGGCAACATTAGCTTTGATCAAGCCACCATTCGAGCGGTTAAAAAATCTTCGCCCTTTCCGCCACCGCCTGCTACATTGATACCACTTTTCAAACAAGAAACCATAGTGTTTGCATTTCGCGGGAGTCAGTTATGAAATGGTCTATAGGCCTATTTATTATTTTTCTTTGGACATCACCTCAAGCCAAAATTTATATTGATATCGATCAATCCTCAAGCCGAGCCTTTCCGATTGCGATTGTGACTCCTACAGTAAAAAACACGCAAGACAAAGATCTCGCTGAGGTGAGCGAAGTTTTTATAGATACACTTCGTCGAGACCTTAGAGTCATGGGCGTCTTTGATGTCATTTCTCCCAAAGGTTTTATCGAGCCGCAAAAAGAAGCTGGCCTACTCAAAGCTTCTGAAATCAATTTTGACCACTGGAAAAAAATTGAAGCCCAAGGCCTAGTTAAAGGAGAAATCAAGAATGTAGCTGATACTTTCGTGATCGAAATGTATTTGCATGATGTCACCTTACAAAAACAACTCACAGCCAAAAGATATGTTGGCAAAAAAGACCAAGCGCGTGAAATGGCACATCGTTTTGGCAATGCGGTGGTCCATGCACTGATTGGCGAGCAAGGTGTGTTTGATACTCAAATCGCATTCATTTGTAACCCCAAAGGCAAAAAAGAACTCTGTATGATGAGTTTCAATGGCTGGAACTACCGCAAAATTACCGATTATAAAAACATCGTTCTTTCACCGGCGTGGGACCCTTTGACCAACTCCATTTATTTTACTGCTTTTAACAAAAAAGAAAAACCCCAGCTTTACCTGTACCAAATCGACCGCAAAAAAATTCTCAGTCTAACCAGCCTTCCGGGCATGGTCATCGGACTGAGTTTTGATCCTGTGAGCAAAAACATCATTTCAGCTTTAACCAAAGATGGCAACTCTGAGATATACTTACTCAATCGCTATGGTGACGCGATCAAGCGGCTGACCAATCATCGAAAAATCGATGTGAGCGCATCTTACTCGCCCGATGGCAAAGAAATGGTTTTTGTTTCGGACCGTGATGGCTCAGAACAAGTTTACAAAATGAATCTTGAAAGCCAAAAAGTCACCCGCTTGACCTTTAAAGGCACCAACAACGCGTCTCCCGCCTGGTCACCCAAAGGCGATAAAATTGCTTTTTCAGGTATGGATACGGATCGGAAGGTTGATATTTTCGTCATGAATACCGATGGAAGCAATCTTAAACGGCTTACTTATGATACAGGCCATAATGAAGATCCAACCTGGGCACCTGATGGAAACTTTATTGCTTTTACCTCCAATCGTACCGGAAAGAGCCAAATTTATATGATGCGTCCCAATGGAAAAATGCAAACGCAACTTACATTCAAACCATGGGATCACTTTATGCCTGCCTGGGAACGCAAGTAGTGGCTTCCAGAACCATTGCCAGTATCGACCTAGGAACCAACTCGATTCATCTACTGATTATCAAAAAAACAGCCGATGCACGTTTGCATGTGCTGCATGATCGTTCAGAAGTCGTCCGTATGGGACAAGGTTTACGTCAAACCGGATGTATTCATCCGGATGCCATTGTACGTACCCTCACCGTATTGCAAAAATATCAAACCTACATTCAAAAGTATGGCTGTGAACAAGTCTATATGACGACAACCAGTGCTGTGCGAGAGGCGCACAATCAGCAAGAGACCTTAGATGCATTCCACAAAGTCATCGACTTTAGGATTGAAGTCATCAGCAAAGAAGAAGAAGCCAGACTCTCCTATCTGTCGATTGTTTCAGACCTGGCTCAAACACAAGATCATACGCATCATCTGGTTGCAGATATTGGCGGGGGGTCAACAGAGATTGCCTGGGGCATGGGAACAGCCTTTAGCCAAGGGCAAAGTGTTGCCATTGGAACTGTCAAACTGTTAGAAGGACCGCTGGCAGGACCCGTTGTAAGCAGAGAAAATGTAAAAGCCGCTATAGAAGAAGTCAATACCTACTTCCAAGCCTATACACCACCTCGTATTACAAATTGTTTTTATGGTACAGCAGGCAGTTTTACCCAACTGGCAGCGCTTGAACGAGGACTTCAAGATTATGACCCATTGTCGATCGATCAATTTGCTTTGACTGCGCAAGCAACCTCGCAATGGATCGAAAAACTTTTTCCGCTTTCTATTGATGCTCAAAAAAATATTCCTGGGATGCATCCAGATCGAGCTGATGTGGCTCTGGCGGGCTGTATTATTGCACTATGCCTATTTCATCGCTTGAATGCAAAAACCTTTCACATTCGAGATCGTGGCATTCGCTACGGTAAAGCCTTTGATGTGCTGTCACCTTTCGATACAATTGTTTTCCCCAAAACCATATAGATCACTGTGCTTGCCCAAAGTATTGATCTCCATATAATGCGGTGCAATGGGGCACGTCAGATCACCTGAGGTTTTTTATCATTGTCATTGCACATGCCAGCAAAATCTAACTAAAGTTACATCTTTACTAACTTAAATTCTAAACTTCATGATATAATGAGAGAAAAGGGTGATTTATTGCTTGTAAGAAAAAAAACATACGGATTTACCATCATTGAGCTCATGGTAACGCTTGTCATCGCCGCTGGATTGCTAAGTGCCAGCATCATGACCATGAGTGGGTATATCCCCAAGCAAAGGCTACTTTCATCGATGAACACTGTCGAGCAAGCCCTCTCACAAGCACAGTATGAAGCAACTTCACGCGTTCTCTGGTCGTGTATTACATACAACCAACCCATCAACACGCTCGAAATCTATATGGATCAAAACGCCGACCGGGTTTGCAACAATGGATCGGACTATTTGATTGGTTCACATGTGTTAAGTACCGGTGTCGGCTTTGCAACATGTTCTTCAGGCGATGGCACCCCATTTGATGAGGGAGATCAAAGCATGTGGTTCAATACGTCTGGCGCGCCTATTTTATGCGAATCAGGTGGCGCCAACTGCACGATTGTGAGTGTTGAATTCATTGTTTCCAATCCCAATTTACCTTCTGGCAATCGCGCGCGCGAGATTGAGGTTGCTTCAAGCGGATTGATTGAAATCGTTGACCGAGGCGAAGTTGGATACAACACCGCCACCCATGCCAACACCACTACCGGCAGCACAATCAATGGCTGTGAATAAACGCAAGGTTTTACACCAAAACGTTCCCTATAACATTTTATGACACACCAGCTCTGGTTACTTGAAAGCCTTTCTTCCCCACATCATGAAGTTCTCCAGATGATACAATCCAGATTGAGAAAATAAGGTGAATATGCTATTGCCTAGCTACCGATGAGTCCATATACCGCAGGAAAACTATTAGCGAGCATTGCGACACCCGCAGATGTTCGTCAACTTAAAGAAGAACAGTTGCCGCAACTCGCCGATGAGTTGCGCCAGTTCATCATTGATGTTGTTTCTGAAAAAGGGGGACACTTTGGCGCCAGCCTTGGTGTTGTAGAGCTTACCATTGCCATTCACTATATTTTCAACACCCCAGAAGATCAATTGGTCTGGGACGTCGGGCATCAGGCCTACGGGCATAAAATTCTTACGGGCAGACGTGATCTTTTCCACACCAACCGGATCTACAAAGGGTTAAGTGGATTCCCCAAACGCAGTGAAAGTCCTTATGACACCTTCGGCGTTGGGCATTCAAGCACATCCATTGGTGGCGCTCTTGGTATGGCAGTAGCCAATCGATTACGTCAAAAAACCGATACCAAACATGTTGCGGTGATTGGCGATGGTGCCATGACTGCCGGCATGGCTTTTGAGGCTTTGAATCACGCTGGCGTTGAAAATGCCGATCTCTTGGTAGTGCTCAATGATAATTGCATGTCGATCGATCCCAATGTAGGTGCCCTCAAAGAATATCTGACCGACATCACCACTTCCCATACCTTCAACAAAGTTCGCGACGAAGTCTGGAACCTATTGGGTAAAATCAGCAAATTCGGTCCCAACGCGCAAGAGATTGCCAAAAAAATAGAAATTGCGGTTAAATCTGTTCTACTCAAACAAAGTAATTTGTTTGAGTCACTTAATTTTCGCTATTTTGGACCCATTGATGGGCACGACGTTGTGCATGTCGCCAAAGTCATGCGCGACTTAAAAGATATTCCAGGCCCCAAAATTCTGCATTGCTTGACCAAAAAAGGCAAAGGCTATGCCCCTGCCGAAAATGGCTCCCCAACCAAATGGCATGCGCCTGGTTTATTTGACAAGACCACCGGTCAAATCATTCCTTCGGCAAAAGACACTCCACAACCACCAAAATTTCAAGATGTCTTTGGTGATTCCATCATCGAATTGGCACTTGAGAATGAAAAAATTATTGGCATCACCCCAGCCATGCCAACTGGAAGTTCACTAAAACGCATGATGGATGAAATGCCAGACCGCGCTTTTGATGTTGGTATCGCCGAACAACACGCCGTTACGTTTTCAGCTGGACTGGCCACCCAGGGCATGATTCCATTTTGTAATATTTACTCTTCGTTCATGCAACGAGCGTACGATCAGGTGATTCATGATGTAGCTTTGCAAAACTTATCCGTTGTCTTTTGTTTGGATCGTGCAGGGGTCGCTGGCGCCGATGGCCCAACCCATCATGGAGCGTACGACTTGGCTTATATGCGTTGTATTCCTAATATGATTGTTGCTTCACCTATGGATGAACCAGAGCTGCGTAACTTGATGTTTACGGCACAACAGGACGGCATGGGCCCCTTTTCTATTCGCTATCCGCGTGGGCAAGGTTCAACCATCCACTGGCAGACACCTTTTGAAAAAATCGAAGTCGGTACAGGCCGCATCATTCGAGAAGGCAAAGACGTGGCCATTTTAACCATTGGCCCTATCGGCACCAAAGCTGTGCAAGCCTGTGCGAACTTAGCAGCCCAAGGCATTGAGGCAGCACACTTTGACATGCGCTTTGTCAAACCCTTAGATGAAAAGCTGTTGCATGTTATTCTCCAAAAATTCAAGCATGTCATCACAGTGGAAGATGGTTGTCTCATGGGCGGTATGGGCAGTGCAGTGATTGAATTTATGAGTGACCATGGTTATCAAACCCAGATCAAACGTTTGGGCATACCGGATCGCTTTATTGAACATGGTAGCCAAGATGAACTCTACACCGAGTGTTTCTATAATACCGAAGCCATTGTGCAAACAGCCCTAGCCATGCTGGGCCAAGAAACCAAGAGCAAGACCACCGCATCAGCTTCCGTGTAAACGACGCTGATAAATCAAAAAATGGTTATGGGCCGGCATGGCAATATCTTCAAGGAGGGTAAAACCCGCCTGCTGCATGGCTTTGTCTACATCTTCAAAGTGACGGATGCCACTTTGAGGATCGCGTGCTTTTAAAAACTGGTCAAACTTGGCGTTACTCTCAGAGGTATAGGTTTGGTTATAATTGAATGGACCATACACACACATTTTTGCACCGACGCGCAACCTTTTGCCACAAAGCTTGATCATGCTTTTGACCTGTTTCCATGCCATAATATGCATGGTATTGGCTGTAAAGACCACTTGAAAGCTGCGATCCGTGGGGAAATCATCTTTACCAATTTCTAATCGAATCGGTCCTTCGATATTTTTTGCACTAGCTTCTTTCAACCACATTTTGATCCCCAAGCTCTGGGCTGCTACATCCGATACCACCCATTTCATCTGGGGAAAGTGTGGTGCCATATAAACCGCGTGCTGGCCCGTACCTGCACCAATTTCTAAAAGATGATGACAATTTTCATCAATGATCTTCTTTAAAACCTCCAAAATAACCTGTCGATTGCGATCACAGGCTGGTGCATACGGCTTTTCCATTTCTGTCTTGTACCATCATTGGGACAAGTTGGGTACAACTTGTACCTTTTTCGCCATCCTCAAAAAACCATAACATATTAATATTATTTAATTTTATAAGAGATCTACATTGGCACAAAGTTTGTAAATAAGAAAAGCGGAGGCTATATGTCAGCAACACGAGTCAAACAAACACCTTATCAACGAGAAACCGAAAACATTTTACAAACCTGTAAAAGCAAGGTTCTAAGCGCATACCAAAAGTATCAAGAAGACTTAAGTAGTATGCAAGATGATGTGAAAGACTCGATTGACATGATCCTGCAAGAAAAACCCTATTCGTAGATAAAATTACGCGAGCTTCCAGCTCACACCTTTTTTCGATTTTTTTAAGCAAAGCTTAAAAAATCGAGAATGCACCTTGGCACACAAGCAAACAACTTGCTTATGCGCTTTTTACAAACATACTCTCTCCATAGGAGACATGTGACCACAAGCACATGTCTCCTTTTATTTTATACACTATGATCTCAGCCAAGCTGAGATCATGAAAATTATGCCATAGTTCACTTTTTGATTGGGTGGGTACTTTTAACTTGATTCCACAAGCCTTCCAATTCCTCCACCGAACATTCTTGCATGGCTCTACCCAGATCTTGACTTTTTGCCTCGACGGCATGCAAACGCTTGGCAAATTTGGCGTTGGCCTTTTGTAAAACCAATTCGGGGTCATACCCAAGTTTTCGAGCGTACTGCGCCGTCACAAATAAAAAATCGCCAAGCTCTTCTTCGATATGTTGATCATTCTGACTGGCCATTGCTTGCAACAGCTCGCCCCACTCTTCATCCATCTTGCTTTTGACCCGGTCCAGGGATGACCAGTCAAAACCTACCTTGGCCGCTTTTTGACCAAAGGTATACGCTTTCATAAGAGCCGGATAAGAAGCTGGCACGCCACCCAACAACCGCTTGCTTTGCCCTTTGTTTTTGATGGTCTCCCATTGCTGCGCAACTTCTTCTGGGGTTAATGGATTGTGCTGATCAAACACATGCGGATGGCGCTCGATCATTTTGGTGTTGATCGCATGCACAACATCTTCAATATCAAACCTATTTTTTTCTGCCGCCATCTGGGCATGAAAAACCACCTGCAAAAGCAAATCGCCAAGCTCTTCTTTGAGATCTTCATCCGAACCATGTTCAATGGCATCGACCACCTCATAGGCTTCTTCAATGGCATATTTTGCGATTGTTTTGTGATCTTGCGCCAGATCCCAGGGGCATCCAGAGGCTGGATCGCGGAGCTGCTGCATAACTTGAATAAGTTGTTCAAATGCTTTCATAGCTACTTCATACCGTATTTTGCAATACATCCCACCTAAAAACAAAGTTGACACATTGTTCTACCACATGCTACACATGGCGCCACTGCTAACCATGAAACAGGGGACCCTTCACATGTTCAAAAATACATTTACACGCCACCTGACGATTTTTACACTTTTGATCAGTGTTTTTGGTTCTTGCGCTCTTGCCCAGGAAAACCAAGCCAAAATTGCGCTTACATCCATCAAAAAATTTCATCAGTATGCAAATCACTTAAAAAAGGTACCTGAAAAGAAGCGCCAGTCCGATAAATTTAAAGAAATGGTTGGAGAAAAAATTGCGGAAACATTCGCAGAAGCCTATAACAACACCCTTTCATTTGCATCATATGAGATAGAACATGCCAATGATCAAATTGCAGCCGGAATCAAACCATACAATATCAGCGTGTCAGCAGACTTCTACCACACTTTTCTTAACAACACCTCTTTAGATAACAACGATTTGCTTTTCTTATTGAGTGTATTCAATACTGTTCTCGTTCATATAGAAGAGACCAAAGAGAATATTGCAATCGCTGATGTATTGCTTGAAATCGTTCCAGATCCCTCTACGCTCAGTGATTCGCTTCAACAGATGTATAACGAAACCACTACGATGTTAGAAGAGGTAAAAAACAATCAACTCCAGTTAAACACTGATAAGATTATTGTCATAAAAATGTTAAGTGAGCTTGAATCTAAAATTCAACAATGGAATATCAGCGATGAAGAAGTTTTTTCGTATGTGCTTTTTTTTGGATTAATCAATGAAATTGTTCGATTGTAGTCAACACTGCACATCATCCAAGCTCTACTTGTAGTTTTTCACCGCAACCATGCTCTTCAGTAACGAACCCATATCGATGCTTTCAGCATTGATGTTCCTTTATAAGCATAAAAGTGACACACTCTAAGAGCTGTCGTTTAATTATGGTGTGGCACATGTAAAGACCGAGTTGTTGCTCTGCGAAACACATGACTTTTTAAATCTTTCCCAATGGTATAACTGACAAAAGATGCCATCAGGTCTCTCATTTCGGCATACGAATAAGCATCCCATGGTTGCTTTCTTTGCAAGTGTTGCATGGTTTTATCCGAAATAAAAATACCATGATCGGTGTGGTGGCACTCTCGGCAAATAACATTGCCCTTGGTAAAGGAAAAAAACGCGCGCTCAACCACAGCCTGTTTACAATCCCCGCACTGCTGAAACCCTGGACGATAGCCACACATGGTCAAGAGTTGAAATTCGTAGGTCAATAACTTCTGAAAGTTATCTTTATCGGCATGAACTTGGTCCATCATACTCACCATATGCGTATAAATATCCACATGCGGATCATGATCGGCGAGCAAATTCCACAAGCATTCGGCATAATACGTCACAAACCCTAAAGAGGTAAGATTCTTACGTACATTCATATGCGGTGAAACCAGCTCAGTTTCTTTTAAACGCAATAATGATTGTTGCGGATGTTGCGAAGCGACCAAGTGCACTTCCGCAAACAAATCCAAATACGGCCCAAAGCGTTTGGTGCTTTTACGAGCACCTGGAACAAATACTGAAATCTTACCATCTTCCTTGGTGAAAATACCCAAAACCAAATCGCTATCACGATAGGCGACTTTTTTGACCACCACTCCCTGATAGCGAACATCTGCAGCCATCAGGTTAGATTCCAAGTTTGCAAGACCGGACCTTTGCCGGTGATTTTGAGTTTTGAACCAAAGCGGAACTCTTTACGGCGATGGGAACCATCCAAAAACAATGAGCCTTCACGCATTTGTGAATGAATCACCAAGGATTGCGCTGGATCGAGTACGGAAGAAATCATGGTCGGTACCGCATCAGGTTGATAGTATGGCTCTCGCACAACATATTGAAAACGAGGATCCTGCAAACTCAAAACCACGCCACCTGCTCCGCGAACTGCTGCCGTCGAACCTGCAGCAGTTGACACCCAAATGCCTGAAGACTTCTGCTCTTCTTTTTTATGACCCTTTTGAATAATATAGCGCGAGGTCACTACAGGATTACGATTGCAAATCAAAATATCATTGAGAATAGGTTTTAATAATTCACCATTGAGATCGGCCTTTAATCGGGCAATCTTAATCAACTTGGTTTGCCCTGCTTCAAGTTGCTCAAGAAAGTCAACAAACTGACTCGCCGTAATCGCGCAAAACCGACCGATACTATCTCGAGGATTGGAGTTCACCCCAACGATGGTCTTTTGGCTGATATGTTGAGACGCATCCAAAAACGTGCCATCGCCACCTACCGTTACAATCAAATCGAAGTTGTTTTCGTCGAAACTTCGGGATCGAGGCTGTACTTTGTACTGTATTTTTCTTGCAGACAGCACATCTTTGATCGTAGCTATACTTTTGATGTGATTTTCATGCGCCTTTTGAAAGCGTTTGGTGGCACTATGTTTTTGGGCAAGCAGCTTGGTATAGATGGGGTCTTTTTGATCCAATACATACTTTTGATAAATACTGGTTTTATAAGTGACCAATACCCGCTTAATCTGCATAACCCCTCTTGGCAATCGCCATGCGACGACCTACCCCAAATGCCTTGCTACTAACTTTAAGAACAGGGGGTGCTTGTTTGCGTTTAAATTCTTGGTTTTCAATCCACCCATAAAGCTTTTGCACAATGGCCAGATCAGATCCAGCCGCAGCAGCTTCCTCGACACTCTTACCCTCTTCGACACACAT
>JAGRMV010000279.1 GCA_020441045.1 Deltaproteobacteria bacterium
CGACCGCGTCATAGATAAAAAACAAATGAAATGAATAGGTTGTATGCTTTTTGTAAGGTTGTTTTTGGACCTAAAAATGTGCCAATTCGTGTGAATATCCTTGCAAGTCTTTGGTCGGTGTAATCGGTTTATTCGTTGGCACTGAGTTTGTGGAAGTTTTCGAAGTTCACTTCAGGTAAATTGTATTGCTGATTTTCTGAGGTCATCATATTTTCAAAGTGCCGATTGAAAACAATGTCTTGCCATTGATAGTAATGCTTAGAATGAATGGTTTGGGCAAACGTATCATCAATACCTTTGATCGAAATAATAAACATCGCGCGGTGTTCTTGCAGTTCTTCAATGGTAAGTCCATATAAGGGGCTTGCTCCATCAATAACGTGCATCACCGTCCATGTTAAACTAATCAAGGGGGAGTCGGATCGAATCAGTGCTATGTCATGGAGTTTTTTGATCGGAATGCCTTCTTGCGTAATATGATCAATGGCTAGGACTACGCTGACTTTGGCATGTACAATATGATTGGTACGTTCATTGCCAACGCGAAACATCAATGTGCGCTGCCCATCAAAAGTCGTGACCAGGATGTTTTTTGAAAAAATAACGCGGGAAGTTGGGCGAGAAAACTTTGCAAAAGTAAGTCCTGTCGCAATGGCTGTAAATAACAAGCTTAAAGCAGCCTGAAATGTGACCAAGATATTGGTGTAGTGGTTGATCGGGGACAATAATCCATAGCCAATTGTGGAGCTGGTTTGGATACTAAAGACAAAACAGTTCCAAAAGGTTGGCTCCGCATTGCTGATGCCAAAATCTCCAATATAATAAAGCATGGCAAAAAAAATATTAAAGGCAAAGTAGGTCAAAGCAAGCCCTGACATAAAGATCAGCCAATTGCACTGTAGAATCACGTGATAGAAATCCGAAATGATGGCGGATTTGGTGTTTGTAAGGACCATGGGGAAAGGGTAGTGTTTGCCTTCTAAGATTTTTGTTCGTTGACGTGTCATCAGCAGAAAATACATTTTTATCGTAAAAGGGGCATTAAAAAACATACATCATCGACCACTAATGGTATGCTGGCCTCTTTACATTTTTCTAGGGGGCATAGGGGAATGAATAAACAAAATGCCACATCAATATAAAGATCTAACCCAGGGTCCTATTCAGCAACAACTTCTTCGGTTAAGTGCGCCGATGTTTTTTGGTATCTTTGCTGTTTTCTTTTTTGGCGTCACGGATGCCTATTTCTTAGGTAAATTAGGTGCTTCAGAGCTTGCGGCCATGGGGTTTGTGTTACCTGTACTGGCTTTGTTTATGTCTTTTTCAAGGGGGATGAGTGAAGCGGCAGTCTCATTGGTCTCGCGCAAATTGGGAGCGCAAGACACCGGAGATGCCAAGCTCTTTAGTACGTCGATTTTGACTTTTTCTTTGTTGCTGGCGCTTATTTTTGCGGCAGGTGGCTATCTTTTTAAAGACGATGCGTTAACCTTTTTGGGAGCAACGGGTCGTGTAAAAAGCATGGCGTCAGATTACTTGACCATTTGGTTTGCGGGGATGATTTTTTTGGTGATTCCCATGGTGGGCAATGGCTTTATTCGTGCTGCAGGCGATACGCGGTGGCCTGCGATGGTCATGGTCTTTGCTGCGATTGGGAATATCTTGCTGGATCCTGTGTTTATTTTTGGGCTAGGACCTGCTCCTGAGCTTGGTATGAAGGGCGCAGCTGTTGCAAGTATTCTATCGCGGTCTTTTACATTGCTAGCGTCTTTATACTTGGTGCATTACAAATATCATCTGATTGGTTTTAGCGCCTGGCAGTGGGGAAAAGTGTTCCAAATATGGAA
>JAGRMV010000280.1 GCA_020441045.1 Deltaproteobacteria bacterium
TATACCATTAGTTAGACAGATACTAATTACCTGGTATTCATATAATAACCTTTGCACTTTATGAAATATATTTATCTTTCCTTCTTGGTGTTTTTTTTGTAAAAGACATTTTCTATCTTTTGATGGGGCATTAGCTCAGCTGGGAGAGCGCCACGCTGGCAGCGTGGAGGTCAGCGGTTCGATCCCGCTAGGCTCCACCATCTATCAAGATATCCACCTACAATATTTAACGACATCGCAAAGACTTCATTGTTCAATGCTAGGGGTTTTTGGGCATATTCATATGACTTTACTTTTTAAAAGCGCCAGTACTGATTCTCCCTTTCTCGCGGATGTTATTTTATTTGTTCGACTTTACGATTATTTTCACATAAAAATAGATGTAGATGAGTCAATACAAAAACAAACTTGTTGATGAATACCGTGGGCTCTCGTCTTACCTGACCCATATTCCTGAGCTTGAAAACATTCTAGAAAAAGAAAAAGTATTGGGCGTCATCTACGTCGATGGTCGCCATTTAAGCTCAATTGAAAATCGCTACGGCACCGCCTATTTTGATGAAGTCATGCAAAAAGTGTCGCATGCTTTGCTCGATATGCGTGGGCATACCATTCGCAAAAAAGATTTGATTACCCTAACTGAAGTTCAAGGGTACTCTTTTTTGATTTTTCTATCCGAAGGCCGCAAAGAAAGCGGCCGCGATGTATTGCTCAAAGAAGACGTTGAATTTGCCTGTGATCGGGTGCAGAAACACTTACAACAAAACTTGTTTTTAGAACTGTACAACTATTTGCATGGCTTACCACGCATTGCCGTAGGCTATTCACTTGCTTTACACAATCCCATGGTCGCCAAAACCCGTACCATTCTTCATATGATCGACGAGGCGAAAAATATTTCAAAATTGCATCACTCTCAAAATGAGTTGCGTCGGCGTGGACGTTTACAAAAGATTCTACTCGAAGAAAACGTCAAAACGTTGTACCAACCGATTGTAGATATCAAAAATCAAAACATTTTTGCTTTCGAAGCACTGGCGCGCGGACCTAAAAACTCCGAAATTGAAGCCCCTATTATTCTTTTTACTTTGGCAGAGGAAATCGGCCTGCTCTATGATCTCGATCGTCTCTGTCGTAAGCGTGCTATTATCAATGCAAAAGGGAAACCAGCTGGAAAGAAACTTTTTGTCAACACGCTCCCCAATTTGATTTTTGATCCTGAATTTGGTGCCCGCGCTTTTGTTGATTTTTTGCAAGAACATAATATTCCCATCAATGATGTTGTATTTGAAATCACGGAGCGCAATGCCGTTGAACAGTTTGGCAAATTTAAAGAAGCCCTAAAATATTATATTGATGCGGGTATAGATATCGCCATTGACGACGTCGGCGCTGGTTACTCTTCTCTAGAAGCTCTGGTCGAAATCCATCCCAAATATGTAAAAATCGATCAATCGATTATACGAGGTATTCATGGTTCGGAGATCAAACGGCAAATGCTCAAAGCCTTGATCATGTTATCCAAATCCATTGATGCAAAAATTGTCGCTGAAGGTGTTGAGAACAAAGAAGACTTAAGTGTGTTGATTGATTATCAAATCGATTATGCACAAGGCTACTATTTTGCCAAACCTGCGCCGCCTTTTCCAAACGTCACAGTATTTTCATAAAAGATCAAGATCAAGCTCGTTGATAAAGACCGCGTCGATGCCTAGTTTTTGGGCCTTTTCTAGATCAGCTTTGGATTTGATGGTATACGCTCGAATTTCGATATGACTGCTGTGGGCTTTTTCGACCTCTTGCTGATCCACATCATC
>JAGRMV010000281.1 GCA_020441045.1 Deltaproteobacteria bacterium
AATCGAACGGTGACACATGCCATCTGTGCGCAAAATCAAACGATTCAGGATCATCTGCATATCATTCAGCAAGCAGGAATCGAACCGACAATGATTTCAGTTGATTCGATGGTGTTATTTAACATTCAACAATATCTACAGCACCAAGCTTTTTCAACCTACGCCATTGTTGATATTGGCCATACCAAAACCTCACTTTGTATTATTTCGAACCAGCAGTTGGCTTTTGTCCGCACACTTTATACGGCAGGCCAAGAAATCAATGAACATATTTTCCAACAACTGGATCTAACCATGGAACAAGCCATCGAAGTCAAAGAAAAACATGGCATCATTGAAACAGACTTTAAACCCTTACAGAGCAAAGATCTCAAAAAACTATCTAACGCCATTCAGTCTGTGATCGATCCTTTGTTTCGAGAAATTTTGCAATCTTTCCATATGTATCGGTCGCAGAACTTTCTCACAAAAGAGCAAAAAGCCATTGAACATGTTTTTTTCTGTGGGGGAACATCGAATATCCGTAATCTTTCACACTATTTCACGGCTTTGGTCAATGTACCAGCTTCGGTGATTGATCTGTCTAACACAGGTATTGACCTCGATAGTTCCGCCTGTGCAAAATTTGCAACATCAATGGGAGCTGCACTTAAATTTGCTTCGCGATCTAAATTACAGCTTCCCAAAGACATGATCAATTATCGTAAAGGTCCATACTCCCTTGCACAAGATTATGGCCAATACAAAGACAAGGGCATATACTATGCCAAATGGTTTTCTGTTTTTTTTGTCCTACTTTGCATATTATTTATTTTTAAAAATCAAAGTATGAAGCATCAATATGAAAATATTGAAAAAGCTGCTATTAAAAGCTTTCAGCAATACGTCCCGGAACAAAAAGTAAAATCATCAAAGACAGCCGTCAAAAGTCTTAAAGCGAAAGTCACTGAGCTTGAGCAGAAAAAAGAACTTCTCACCTCTGGTCTAGATCAAATGACGGCATTAGGCGTTTTAAGAGAGATTTCTACCCGAATCCCTTCGCAAATCAAAATCGATACACAAGAGATTTCGATTGATCAAAACAAAGTCACATTACGTGGCGTCACCAACTCGTACGCATCCGTTGATCAAATCATTCAATATCTTGAAAGTGTCCCTTTCTTTGAAAGAATCGAAAAAGGGAACATGCAAGAAAAAGAAGATAAGCAAATTCAATTTCAATTGACGATAGTGATCGGTGCGACCCGTTCTGAAGAACAAGGAGACGCATAAAAATGTTCGATCGTCTGAAGGAAAAGTTGAGCGCATTGCTTGAACCAGTTCAAACAGAAATCAACCGTTTATCAGCAAGAGAACGAATGATTGTGTATGGTGGTCTGATTGGCTTTGTGTTTTTCATTGCCATCGTCATTTTGATCTGGGTTGCTTCTACATCATCAAGCTACACAAGCAAAATTGCCAATAGCAAAGAAAATATTCAAACCATCCACGAACTCGGTAAAAAGTACCAAAAATCAGAACAGCAGGTCTCACAACTTGATGCCATGATATCACAAGCCCCAAAAGATTTCCGTTTGGCGACCGAGCTAGAATCTATTGCACGTCAGAATGAAATTCAAATTGATTCATTAAAAGAAAGGGCTGGTCAACCACATGAATATTACGAGGAAACCCAAGTTGTTGTTTCTATTAAGGATGTTGACCTGCGTTCTTTGATCGATTTTTTCCAATCGATTGAAAGCTCCAGACGTTTTATGCTGATCACCAATCTTAGTATCAAACCAG
>JAGRMV010000282.1 GCA_020441045.1 Deltaproteobacteria bacterium
ATTAAAACTCACGCAAAGAATATGCAGTAATTTCATGATCTTTTTCTATTTCGGAAATAAATGTTTTGGCCTGATCCATCGTAGAAAAAATCGAGATCGATGAGAACATTTTTTGATTCAGCTCGCTGGATGCATGCACGTCAACGCTTTTAAATACACCTTGGGGGAATTTGATGTTCTTAAATATTGCATAGGGACCTTGTAGCACGCACTCTATTTTGCCTTCTGAAGTATAAGGCAAACTTAAGAAAAAGGAAGGCAACCCTTTGTAAAGCAACAAAACAACCAGCGGAATCAAACACATAAATGCCGCCAGCAAAATAGCTAGCTCTGGCGTAACCCCAACAGCGATCCCAATGGTGACCAATCCAAAAAGCAGTGCCAGCTCAAAATTGCTTTTTACAGGTGTTCGGTAGCGAATGATCGAAAGCGCGCCAATCATCCCCAGAGAAAGCGCAAAATTGGTCGCAATGACCTTGGTGATGATCAAAGCAATTGCTGGTAGAATCCAGCCTACGATCATGGTGTTTTTCTGGCGCAACCAATAGTTTTTATACATCGAATTCACAATGACTACCAAAAACCCCAATAAACCCGCCAAAAAAACATCTTTTATCGTATGTAAGACTAAAACATGTGTTAAAACACTAGGATCAACGTTCATATCGCTTTTATTCTAATCGATATTTTCAAAAAAACCAAAAAAATGGCTCTTTATCACTGCCTTAACTACAAGAACAATGGTATCACCTTTATATCAAGACAAAAGGAAGCTGTTGACTTTTTTTTCCGTTGATCTGGATTGCAACCGTATGTTCTCCTTTATAGTGCTTACGAGTAGTTACTCTCTTAAAATGAATGTCTTTGACTATAAGCAATTGATTCCCAGCCAAAAGCTGTGTATCCCGAAGTCGAAAAGGTTTCGGAGAGATAGAGCCATCTTTTTTGAGATACCCAATAACATAATCAATCAGTACTTTTTGATCTTTCAAACCATGGTTTTTAATTGTGCAAGTCAAGGTAAGTTTCCCCCCCTCCTTTACCTTATTGTTAGAAAGGGTAAATTTTTCAAGTTCAATCTTAGAACTGGTATGATAACCGTGCAAACGCAAGGCTTCTGGATGACCTTTTTTTAGAAGATTTTGCGACGCTCTTCGAATCACCCACTGCCGCTCTTTACTAACATTGCCTTGGTTCCAGCTTTTGCATGTACTTAGCATAAGCCCTGTATCAATCGCTGAAATATCTTTTAGATGGTTGGCCACACTGGTTCGTACATATTGTGAGGAATCGTCTCTGAGATATTCGAGCATTTTGATATTTCTTGGCAAAGTCTGCTCTAGACTTTTGACTTTCAGCCCCCATGGCAATATAGGGCGAATTCCCTCCGAACATAGCCTTCGAACATGTTTGTCCGGATCTTTTTTCCATTGCTCTAATACGCGAAATACATATTTATCATCACATTGCAAAAAAGGCCTAATCGCAAATTCAGCTGTAAAACGCTTGGTCATTTCATACATCCCTTTAAAAGATGTATCAAAATCATCCAGTCCGTAAGTCTCAATGTATTGCAAAAAAGGCCAAATCAAAAAACCATTCAATCCGGTTTTTGCACCTTGCTCATGCGTAGATACAGATTCAATCTCGTTATCTAAAGCCAATGTTTGATTAAAAATCGCAATCTTTTTCTTATACGATATGGGCAGTGTATCGTGAAATGTATCAGTGATCAGTCTCACTCGATCTTTCATCTCTAGATCAGGGAGGGTAGCAAGTACTTTT
>JAGRMV010000283.1 GCA_020441045.1 Deltaproteobacteria bacterium
CTAACTAATGGTATAAGATGTTTCTGGTGAGTATTTCTCCTATTGCAGATGTAGTCGGTTGATTCGAAAAGGTTGCTTTTTAAAAGTGTATGAGCTCTGCCACAACTGAAAGTTAATAAAGTGCTGACAAAGCAATCGAGTGTGTAGTGAATCTCCCGATGTAAAATTTTACGATAGGTGTTTTCGAAGCTTGTTAGAATAATCAAAAGCTGAAGTGATCGATAACCATAATGAGATGTAGATGAGGATCATACCAATCTTATGCACAGGCAAAGAAGCCAAAGGCGAATAAGTGGTCATCATCAAAAAGCCCAATCCAAAACCTTGAAAATAGACTTTGATTTTACCGCTCATGCTTGGCAGAATTGAAAGACCTCTTGTTTGTGCGAAGGCGCGCAGTCCATTGATAAGAATTTCACGGGTGAGTAATACCATCACCACCCAAGCAGGCATGTAATTGAGATAGGTAAGCTGGATCAATACGCATAGGACAATGATTTTGTCGGCAATTGGATCAAGAATCTCGCCCAGAACGGTTCTTTGATCAAGCACGCGGGATAGGTATCCATCAATTTGATCTGTAATAAAAGCTAGGGTGTAGATGATGAGTGCCCATAAAAAATACTGCTCACGGACCACACCCTTTTGCATAAAATAAATGACGACAGGTACAGCTAAAATACGTGAAAACGTGAGGATATTTGGAATGGTCCAAATCTTGGGTCGATCAGACTGCATAGCAAGTTTGGTTTATACCAGGTAGTTTACAATTGGGAGTAATAATTCTTAATTTTTTTAATATAATCGATGGTTTCTTGAAATGGAGGAATCCCATTGTATTTCTGCACGTTACTCGGACCGGCATTATAGGCTGCTAAGGCCAGAGATGTGTTGCCATCAAACTCCACAAGCAGTTTTTTAAAATAGGCAACACCGACATCAATGTTCTCTTGCGGGTCAAAAGCATTTTTAAGACCTAACATCTCTCCAGTTTTAGGCATGATTTGCATCAGTCCCTGCGCGCCTTTGCGTGAAATTGCGTTAGGGTCGTAGTCGGATTCAACTTTGATGATCGAGTGAATCAGTCTTGAACTCACACCGTGTTTAAGTGCAGCTGTACGGATGTATTGGTGGTATTTGCTTGGATATTGCGGTGTAACCCGCCAAGAAGATTGTTGTGATGCTCCAGGTGTGTGAGATACGACGTAGGTGTCCCGGGTTTTTTTGACGGAATATTTTTCTCCTTGCGGTGGGGTGTCCGAATAGACAATTTTGCCGTTGACCTCATACTGGTAGAACTCAGTGGCTACAACAGGAGAAACCGCAAAAATACATAATAATACAAATGATTTAAAAGAAAAAAAATGCATGTAGTTCTCTCCGTAAACTATTGTATCATAGTTTGTGCCCCCACCTAGAAGATTTGCAATATACGTATTGTCATTGCTACAAAAGTTGACAATATGTATATGCTCATATATTGCTATGAATATACAGATAGGGCGAATGCTATGAACAGAAAAAAAATCTCAACCACCGTTTACATCACCGAGGATCAAAATGATCGTTTGAAGCTTTTAAACAAGCGCACCAAAGTTCCCGTTGCTGAGTATATTCGTCAAGGTATTGATTTGGTGCTGGAAAAGTACAAAGATCAAATTCCTGGGCAGATGACTTTTTAGTTTTTTATTTTTTTGGGTTTTGCCCTAGGGACGAGCACGCACCCTTATCTGTTGTGGGCGCTTTAAAGAGACGTTTATCGTATACCCCAAC
>JAGRMV010000284.1 GCA_020441045.1 Deltaproteobacteria bacterium
TCCGGAAAACTATTGATCAGTCCACATAACTTGGCAAGATCTACATCTTGAATGACACCTGAAATCAAAAGCACGTCATCCACAATTTTGGCTTGCATAAGATAAGGTTTTAAATGCTTGGGAAGACCGTACTGGTATAGCCATGGGTGATGTGGTGGCTTCTGAGGCAAAACTACACGCACAACATAAATCTTTTCCTCATCAAAAACATCAAACACTCGTCCATAGCGCTTATCTCTTTCGACAAGACATTCTGGTTCAGATCGATGCTTCTCCCATTCTACCTGCCAATCATCAATCTCTTTAAAACCTAAATATGAAGACATATTCAAAACGTATTATGCTATGCACTGCACATATGCAATGGATTTTTCCATACTATAGGTATCCCTTCTAAAAACCACCATAATGCTTGGCGAAAAAGAAAAGTGAATATAATCTTGCAGGAATGTCAGTTCATGCGCACATCAAAAAAGAAAAACTTGGTGAAATGATCATACAAGCTGGCATAGCTAGCCCTATTGACATTGATCACGCCTTACAGGCACAACAAGTTTTTGGTGGCACCTTAGGTACCAATCTGGTTGAGGCCGGGATCATTGACGATGAAGCTTTGGCCGTCTTTCTCTCCAAACAAACGGGGATTGAAAAAGTAGAAAAAGCGGAATTGGCCAACATCGAACAATCCACATTAGATCTTATTCCATTTCAAGCAGCGCAGCAGTTGTCGCTTATTCCATTGCTTATCGAAAATAGCACTTTGACGGTTGCCATGGCTGACCCTACGGACACAAGGGTGATCGAAAAAGTACAAGAAAAATTGGGAATCAAACTATATCCTAAAATTGCCCCTGAATTTACCATCCACATGGCCTTAAAAAAATACTACCAGATCCCTCTTTCGCCACGTATTTCAAGACTATTACACCATCAAAACCAACAACAGAAAGAAAACAATACCCCACTGCGTCGATGTCTCGATCAACACATTTCTTCAGGTGAAACTGTTGAATTTTTTTTTACATCTATTCAAAGTCTCAGTGCTATTCCGCTTGCCAGTCCCATCAAAGATATTACGAGCTATACGCTAACACCTGAATTGATTTTTATGTTTCAACAAATTGATGGTGTAAGCACCATTTCAGATATGATCCAAATGTCTGTATTTGGTAAATTAGAAACATTGCGTGCCTTGGTGTATTTACATAAGATTGGATTTGTTTTTTTTGATGAAAGGTGAAAACGATGCATATAAACAAACCTTTTTTTTTACTGATGATGCTTGTTTTTTTGAGTAACCGCATTGTATATGCAACAACGCCTGCGCATGAGGCAGTCCAGAAAGCATTACAAACCAATTACAGTGATTGTGTTTTCCTAGGGTATGCTTATCATCCCAAGGATAGCAAAGCCAAAAGTTGGGGATTTTGCGCGCATAAGCATACAGAAGTTCGAGGGATTTTTGCCGCTTCAGCGTGCGTGATCACATTGATCGAAGGGCAAAGTCAGAATCGAGAACCCTTCTACGGGAAAAATGGTCATTGGGGCGTTGAAGGCGATTGTAGCGCACAGAACATCGAACGTAAATTCAATGAGAAACAAACCCTCACGACGGAAAATCCAATCACAAAACTGCAGGAACTCAAACATAAAGGATGGTCGTTTACAGTCCTCAAAGACTTTGGAAAAATTGGAGCGACCCTTGAAAAGATTTTATTAAAACCCTATCCACCATCCAAAAAATAAAAACGCTTTTCCCCTATGCATGTA
>JAGRMV010000285.1 GCA_020441045.1 Deltaproteobacteria bacterium
ATCCGGTTTTAATGCTATAGGAGAAGTTAATATAAATCGAGTTTTGTAAAGTCGTTGATCGACTTGATCATTTTTTCTGTGATGGAAACAAAGCTGCAAGTCGCTCCCATCCGATTGCTTCCGATGGGGTAGCCAAAACTCTCAATCCGGACCGTAAATTCAAGGGTTGTTTGATCGACAGGGTGGACCAGAACCAAAGTCGTTTTGTGGCCAACCTTTCTTGGTTTATTGGTCGGAATAAAAAAACTACCGTACAAATCATCTGGCAAAAAATCGACCAAGTTGCGCATTTGCTTAAACTTAATGGTGAACCCAATGCCTTTTCTTGATAAAGCTTGGCCTTGAATAGCAGCGATTTCCTCAGTACTTTTCTGTTCGAGATCTGCCAGTAGGCGGTGAAATTTTACTTTTTCTATGCCTTCTGGTTGTAAAATTTCTAGACCCCAGCAGCTACCTTTATCCTCGCCGGCATATCGAACGATTTTTGAAACCACTTTGATGCGGTTTTCATCTTCAAATGTTTGCGCACTTCGACCAATAGATAAGCTCCCATTGTAATTCAATGAAGGAAGATGACCGTCTAGAAAAATATAAAATGATAAATACGAGTCAATACATCGTGTCTGCTTCGACTCAAGCTTGATTTTGGCGCCTGTTTTTGAAATATCGAGTAAGGTCCCTCGGATTTCTGATTTTCCTGATATTTTGATCGGTAAATTGACCGTATATCTTGGTTTTGATGTCGCTGACTTCAATTGACCTCCTAGTAATCCATATACTGTATTGTCTCAGAGCGAAAGCGTGATTTCATTGAAAAAAAAGCTAAGGCGCATGAGTCGTAACGACAGTTGCCCTGAGCAAATTTTTGGCAAGCGATAACTTTGGTTTCCAAATAACAATAATACGCTATGAAACTTCTAACAAAACTTTGCCGAAAACTTTTCGGTCTTCAATATATTGATGCGCTTGTGCCGCTTCAGTCAGAGGAAATATTTTATCGATATGCGGTGTCATATCTCCTTCGAATATGAGCTTCATAGCGGCGTGCATATCGTTTTGTGAAGCCATGGTCGAGCCCATGATTTGTAGTTGTCGAAAAAAAACATGACGAAGATCTATTTCTGGTTTGTAGCCAGCGGTCGCACCGCAGGTGATCAGGCGCCCTCCATTTTTTAAGCTTTGTAGTAAGGTCTGCCACTGCGGTCCGCCAACGTGATCGATGATCACATCCACACCTGCTTTGTCGGTGATGTCTTGGATACGTGACTTTAGATCTTCTTGAGAATATTGGATAACATGATCGGCACCAAGTATGTGCAGGGCTTTTTGGCATTTGTCTGTCGTACTGGCAGTGGTTATAACCGTTGCACCGAGATGTTTGGCAATTTGAATGGCAGCCATCCCGACACCACTGCCCGCTCCCATGACCAATACGGTTTGCCCTTTTTTTAGCTGCGCTTTGCTAACTACCATGGCATATGCAGTTTGATAGACCAGTGGCGCGGCTGCAGCAAGTTTAAGATCAAAGCCCGGGGGAATTGGAAAAACATTCGTGCCTGGGACTGCCAAAAATTGCGCATAACTACCGGCAGTTTCACGCCCAATCAGCTGTTCATACTTGCAGAGATAAAAGTCTTGTCTTTGACAAAATTCACAGGTTTGGCAAAAAATAGTGGGGTTGATAAAAACGGGGTCGCCTTTTTTGACATGTGTTACTTTCGAACCAACATGGTCTACGATCCCTGCCGCATCACAACCAGGAATAT
>JAGRMV010000286.1 GCA_020441045.1 Deltaproteobacteria bacterium
TAAGACGCGTAGCCCGCGGGAAATTGTTTGGCATATTTTTTGACCAAATTGATCAAGAAGCGTTCATCTTCCTGCATAGCAATATTTTCAATAATTTTGGTCTGGGTGGTTTGATACAGCGGGTTGCTTGGATTCATACGTTGGTATTGTTTGAGGTTCCAAATAAGCTGGAAAAGCGAGTTTGCATCCTGTTGCATGCAGTGCTGGACTCTGGAAGAAATTTTCGCTTGGTCTTTGGAAGAAAGCGATGCCAATTCTAGATGAAAGACCGCATCCATCATTTTCGGACAATCGTTTTGCAACGCATATACAAAGGCTTGGTCACGAAGTGCTTGATCTTTGATGTCACTGCTGGGATAAGTGTGAAGCAATTGCTGTAAAAACTCAATCGATTGTGGATATTGTTTTTGATTGGCTTTGATTTGTGCCGCTCGTAATAACGCATTATCTGCGACCTTTGCCCGGGGGTACTTGGTGAAGATGCTTTCAAAACTTTGATAGGCAAGATCGATTTTTCCAAGTTTGAGTTGCTGCTCTGCCTGTGAAAATTGTCGCGCCGCGATTTGTTCTTCTTCAGGGGTAAGCTGACTGACCGTGGTGGGTGTACAAGATAGGAGAAAGACCAAACATCCAACGCCAAAACATATTATATAACGCAATCTACGCACTCCATGATCCTCCGTGGTATTTTAGGGCAACACATCTTTGCCAAGATGCTTTTTTGCGAGGGTAACAACACTATGTTACCCTAACGCCAGTAGATGGTTGCTTTTAATCAGCTCCAATGTCACCATATAATATCTCAGCAATCCGATGGGAAGCGGTACTTAGCAGTGCCAAGGCCTCTTTGATCTGGTCTAACGAATCTGAAGACATCGCGTCTTTGGCTTTTTCAAAAGCATCGTCCAAAGCCTGTAAATCTTCTTCCTCTAGGCCGTCACGAATCTCAGTAAAAGAACGTTCAGCTGAGTAAAGCAGTCCTTGCAATTCATTTCTGGCTTCAACAGTTTGTTTGGTTTGCGCATCCGAAGATTGTTTGCTCGCAGCTTCGGCAACAATACGTTCGATTTCGGCT
The DNA here is from genome assembly GCA_020441045.1 of Deltaproteobacteria bacterium. Taxonomy (GTDB): domain Bacteria; phylum Bdellovibrionota_G; class JALEGL01; order JALEGL01; family JAGRMV01; genus JAGRMV01. The sequence goes on from JAGRMV010000286.1 coordinate 1,076, forward strand.
TCGGTCAAACCGCTGGTTTGATTGATTTGCACCGATTGCGCTTTGCCTGTGCCTAAATCTTTGGCACTGACCGAAACGATCCCATTGGAATCAATTTCAAAAGCGACTTCAATCTGAGGAACACCACGAGGTGCCGGCGGAATACCGACCAGCTCAAACACTGAAAGCGACTTATTGTGCTCGGCCACTTCGCGCTCACCTTGCAAAACGTGAACCCGAACCATATCTTGGTTATCCATGGTGGTTGAGAAAATCTCGCCTTTTTGGGTCGGAATGGTGGTGTTTTTTTCGATCAATTTATAAAAAATCCCCCCTTCGGTCTCGATACCAAGAGAAAGTGGGGTAACATCAAGCAGCAGTACATCCTCAACATCGCCTTGGATGACACCGCCTTGAATGGCCGCGCCAATGGCAACGACTTCATCAGGGTTGACGCCGGTCGCGGGTTCTTTGCTAAAAATAGATTTGGCTTTTTCAATGACCGCTGGCATCCGAGACATCCCACCGACCAGAATCAATTCGTCAATTTCACTTGGGTTCAGACCAGCATCTTTGAGGGCTGTCATACAAGGTTCGGTTAAGCGTTCAATCAGATCTTCGACCAAAATTTCGAGTTGGGCTCGGGTTAGCTTTTTGGTGAGATGTTTGGGGTC
>JAGRMV010000287.1 GCA_020441045.1 Deltaproteobacteria bacterium
CAAAGCGAAAGGCTGAGTTTGGCGACGCGCTCAGAGTGTCCGTATGTGGTTGGGTCTCGCGCTTCAATCGCGGTGACAGAAGCTTTGATAAAGCCCTCAAAAAGATCACTGATGTTTTTATGTAAACTCGTATTTTGAATGGCAATGGCGGCTTGAGAAGCAACCGACCCCAGAATAGATTCGTCGGTTTGGGTAAAGGCAATGACCAATTCTTCAAAATTATCAAAGGTGATGGGGACTTTACGTTGTTTCTTTTTGTTCCAAATTTCTAAAACCCCGATCAATTCAGTTTTGCGATTCATTAAAGGGTAAGCAAGTACACTCTGAAATGGATAAAAGCAGCCTGTATCGAGTTCATGTTTAAACCGAAAAGGATGGTTGGAAGCTTGATGAATATTTGCAATACGAACAGGTGCTTGGGTTAATGCAACGTGCCCAGTGATGGTTTTTGAGTCATAGGCCGCATAGGATTCAAATAGATTCAGCTCGCCACAGTCGTAAGAAGCACAAGTAAATTTGAGTCTTGCGCGATCTTTTTCTGAACTGTCAAATAGATAGAGACAAGCGGCGTCGGCAACGAGAATATTGCGAGCTTTTTTAACAATCAGGCGTAAAAGGTGGTCAAAGTTTTTTTCGCTGGTGAGCGCGGTACCAATGTCATTGAGTTGTGCTAAGTCTTTTTCGTTTAGCACAGGACTATCGATGACAAGTCCATGCGGTTCTCCAATTGCATCAGTCTTTTTTGCCCCCGGAGTTTTTTTTAGACGATTTGGAGAAAAGTCTTTTTTAAACGTCTCCACCTGTCTTTATGGTAACACTTTCATTTTGCTGATTTCAAAGGAAATCAAAAACTGTTAACTTTTATTGCACATTTTATACAATCATCTATGGGGTGGTATCTGCCATAGAAATTGTAGTATAGCGTTGCTGAACTTCTTCAATGGTCGGCAGGGCAGGATACGCGGACTTGTATCGACGATACATTTTGTGAATTTTTTCTACATACTGGATTATTTGGCGGCCTTGACAGTAGCCATGGCGCGTTTGACGATAGATCTCTGGGTTTTCAAGGTCAGGTAAAACTTTTTTGATGCTGCTCCAGCTGAAAGGGTCTAAACCTCGCTGTTGCGCCAAGCGTTTTGCATCATAAATATGTCCAATGCCCCCATTATAAGCAGCTAAGGCCATATGAATGCGATCATGCATGGTATTGCCCTTGATTCGGTGGACATAATCATAAAAATGCCGGACACCCGCCTTGATATTTTGACGGGGGAGATACAGGTTGTTGATATCCAAATCTTGCCCAACAGTTGGCATCACCTGCATCAGACCAACCGCTCCAGCTTGACTACGGGCGTTTTCTTCAAAACTTGATTCGACATAAATCATCGCATAGATAAAACGCCAATCCATCCCATGCAACCTAGCATAGCGCTTGACAATGGGATCGATCTGCTGCGTCGTCTTTTTCATCATGATCTTGGTTTCATTGACTTCAGTCATTTGCATGTGAGGACTGATAAAGAACACGATGATACCAACAATATTAATGTAGAACATCAATACCAAGACATCCATGGATAATTTCCAGAAACGGTTCATCGGGCGTATTCTATCAAATGTTAAGCACCGCGTCAATTCGGGCTGTTTGCACGTTTTTCATTGCTATGGGGGCAAAATGATTCATAATTAATTGCGTGAGACTTTCTATAACAGGTTACT
>JAGRMV010000288.1 GCA_020441045.1 Deltaproteobacteria bacterium
GAGATCGTCGGCGTACTTGATCAAAGTTTGGCTAAGCCAAAGTTTGATCAAAAAGGTACAAGCCGGAGGCTTGTGTAGTATGATGGCTTAGGCCAAAAGACTGGAAAAGGTGTCTTTCATTACGAGTAAGCAGTAAGCTGGCATAAGAGATCGTCGGCGTACTTGATCAAAGTTTGGCTTAGCCAAAGTTTGATCAAAAAGGTACAAGCCGGAGGCTTGTGTAATAATATGGAGAGAGAGTTCAGATGGTCAAACTAGAAAAACAAGGTGCGGTTGCAACATTAACCATTGACCGTCCAGAGAGTTTAAACGCGCTTAATCAAGATGTTATTATCGAGCTTTCCAACAAAGTTAAAACCATCGCGCAAGATGAAGAGATTCAAGTGGTCAAAGTTTGTGGTGGCGGGGAAAAAGCCTTTGTGGCTGGAGCCGACATCGCTGAAATGCAATCGATGGATAGCCAAGATGCAAAACTATTTTCCTATAAAGGCCAACATTTGTTTTCCGATATAGAAGCCAGTAGCAAAATTTTTATTGCCTGTGTCAAAGGCTTTGCGCTCGGAGGTGGATGTGAGTTGGCGATGGCATGTGATTTGATTTATGCCAGTGACAAAGCCAATTTTGGTTTACCTGAAGTAAGTTTAGGATTGATTCCTGGATTTGGCGGTACGCAGCGCTTATCACGCTTGGTAGGTCATTTAAAAGCCAAAGAGTTGATTTATACGGGCAAAATGATTTCGGCTGAAAAAGCGCAAGCGGTGGGTTTGGTCAATCAGGTTTTTCTGCATGAAACCTTTGATCGTAACGTTGATGAGATTGTAAATAGTATTTTAAAAAACGGGCCATTTGCCATCGGCCAAGCTAAAAAAGCCATCATGCAGGGGCAAGAAAAAGAAATGAACGATGCGCTGGAAGTTGAAAAGCAGCAGTTTGCCTTTTGTTTTTCGTCGCCGCAATCCAAAGAAGGTATGCGGGCATTTCTCGAAAAACGTAAACCCAATTGGAAACAATCCGCATGATCTATTTATGGATTGCCTCGCTAATATGGGCATTTTCTTTTGGCTTGATCAAAGGGGAATTGACAGGCCTACCTTCAAGTTATGTCGCTATGGTACGAATGGCGTTGGCGCTATTGGCCTTTGTCCCTTTTTTTAGGCCAACCGATCTGAAAGACAAACAGACATTGCAATTGTTTGCTATTGGCATGATTCAGTTTGGCTTGATGTATATTTTGTATATTCATGCTTACAAATATTTAGCAGCACATGAAGTAGCGCTGTTTACCATAACCACCCCCTTTTTTGTGACGTTATTGCATGACCTGCTAGAAAAAAAACTGAATCAATTTTCTTTGTGGATGGTCTTGGTGTGTATCACAGGTTCAGCGATCATCAAATACACGGAAATGGCTCGGATGGATTTTTGGCTGGGATTTGCAATTTTACAATTGGCCAACCTATGTTTTGCTTTTGGGCAAGTTGTATACAAGCGTATGTTTGCAAATAAGCATGTCGATCAGAAAGAAGCTTTTGTTCCGATGTATTTTGGCGCTCTGTGTATTACAGTTTTGGCGACATGGGCACAGGTCGATTTGGCCACGGTTTCACCTACTGCGCGGCAGTGGTGGGTGCTTTTGTATTTGGGTTTGTTGCCATCAGGGCTGTGTTTTTTTCTATGGAACAAAGGAGCAGTTGTGGTCCGAGCTGGAAGCTTGGCG